>NZMM01000071.1 GCA_002694585.1 Methanobacteriota archaeon | reverse complement strand
GCAGGTCAGCTGGATCGGCGAAGGTGCCCCGATTGATGCACCCGAAGGCTGGCTTGTCCTGTCCGAGGACGCCGTGGACGCCATGGCCCTGCCCGAGGCGACCCTCGCATGGTTCCGCACCAACAGTGCCCTACTCGGCCTGGTCGCGGACCTTGTGCAACGCTGGCCGACGCTCAGCGCCGTCAAGGGTGCTCAACCCGTGCTGAACCGCCTCGCGCCGATGGTCGCCGACCTTGGCGAGCTCGAGGCGCTGCTCCATGACGTGAGCGACGACGGCAACCCCGACCTGTTGCACGACGTGGCCGACCGCCTGTGGCCGACCATCAAGGGCCTCGAGACTCAGGTGCGCGAACGCGTCGAGGAAGCGATGGCCGAAGCACAACTCGCGCTGACCGGCGCGGACATGCTCGACGCGCTGGCCAACGGCGCTGGCCTCCAGCGCCGCCTGCGCGCGGCCACCACCGAGGCCATCGAGGAAGCCATTGAGGAAGCGAACGGTGCCTTGTCTGAATTCCTCAACGGCACCGGCTTGCGCATGCCGCAGCGGCTGTTCATCGACGGCTGGCCGCTGAAAGTTGACCGCAAGGAAGTCGATCTCCTCGTGGAGGACCTCGAGCGACGCATCGCCGCGGACGAAGCGGCCGAACTGACGCGCCTGTCCACAGCACTCGCGCCCTTGCGCGAGGTCTGTGGCGAGGCCATCGAAGCCATGGTCGAACTCGACCAGTGGCTCGCCGTCGCACGCTGGTCCGAAGCGCACCGCTGCGTGCGCCCCACGATGGTCGAACATGGCCTGGTGGTGGTTGAAGGACGGCACCCGCTGCTCGGCATCGAGCCGGATCCCGTGACCTACGGCGTCGGTCGATCGGCCGACAAAGGCGACCAGCAGTCCGTGGCCCTGCTGACCGGAGCCAACAGCGGTGGCAAGACCACCCTGCTCGAACTGCTCGGCTTCACCTGCATCCTTGCCCACATGGGCTTGCCCGTGCCCGCTGCCGAAGCCCGCGTCGGCCGCGTCAAGCACCTGCAGGTCCTCGCGAAGGCCGGCGGCACCCAGTCTGCAGGCGCGCTTGAGCAGACGCTGGTGGACCTCGCCGAGGTCGTCAGCGACCCCACGTCGAAGCTCATCCTCGCCGACGAGTTGGAAGCCATCACCGAGCCCGGTGCGGGTGCTCGCATCATCGCCGGCATGCTGCTCGCGGCCGAGGCCCATCCGGACACGTCCATGGTCCTCGTGACCCACTTGGCACCGGCCATCATCGAGGCCACCGGCCGAGATGACCTGCGCATCGACGGCATCGAGGCCCGCGGCTTGGACGAAGACCTCGAACTCATCGTCGACCGCACGCCGCGCCGCAACCACCTGGCCCGCAGCACGCCCGAACTCATTGTGCGTCGCTTGGTTGAGCGGTCTGAGGGGCCGGCGAAGGCGGTCTTCGCGTCAATCCTCGATGCCTTCTGATCAGCAGATTCGACCCGATTCGCCGCCGTACTCTTGCATTGGAGCGCGGAACAATTCGTCGCAGGTGCGCTCCACCAGCGGCAGGGTCAGCACCGCAGCGTCCCAATCGATGCTGTAGGAGCCGACCGAAGCGGGCGAGGGAACGTAGTCCTCGCCGGTTTGGGTCATCGTGATGATGACGGACTCGCCCGCTTCGAGGTAGACGTCCATCGCGAAGAATTCCATGTAGCCGGTGACGGTGGAGAAGGGCACGAGCACCTCCTGACCGTCACGGCCGCCCGCGTGGAAGCGGAAATCCATCACGGCGTGCCCAAGGTGCATGCCGTTTTCGTCGGTCATCTCGAGGAAGCCGTGCGCACCGTTCGTGGTATGTGGCGTGACGGGAATATGGAAGGTCGGCATGCCAGCGATCCAAGTGTCGTTCTCAAACGGCCCGTAGGTCATCGTGATGCTGTTACTGCCGGTGATGCTGGCGCCGGTGGGGCCGAGGTCGCTGCCGCTGACCTCGACGTATTGCGTGTCTTCAGCGGGCCAGGTGGACTCGAAGCGCCACCCGCCACGGTTGTCCTGCATCTCCACACCGAGCACCGGTGCAACGCCCTCGTCACGGAGGTACCAGTCGAACCAGACGAGCATCTCGTCGGCCCAATCCCAGCGCAGGGTGTACGGGTAGGCCTCTGCGCCGCGGCCGCTGCCTTGCGAACTGTGTCCAGAGACGCGGTCGGGGTAATCGTGCGCCCATTGCCCGGCGAGGGTCTTCACCTCGATGCCCGCATCGTGCACCTGCTGATGCACGGGGAAAGCCATGTGCGGATCAACGTTCCAATCCTGCATGCCTTGGATGATGTAGATTGAGCCCTTGTAGTTCTGAAGGGCCCGGTCAAGGAAGGAGCGCTCGGTCCAGTAATCGTTGCCGCCGTAGGTCACCATGCCNCCNNNNAGGTANGCGGCGGGNCCGTTGGCGTANCCTTCGAGGTANCCNTCGCACAANGTNTGGCTGTCCTCGCTGTCGCCGTCGATGCCNAAGGANCCGTACACGCCNTTGTGCATGATCATGCCACGNGCNTCCATGCTGCCGTTGCGCCACATGAGNTCGTGGACGCCAATCAGNCCNGACATGGGNACGATGGTCGCGAGGTGCGGGTTGCCGAAGGTGGCCGCTTGCCANGGCGTGCTGCCGTCGTANGACTTGCCGATGAGNCCGACNCGNCCGTTGGACCAGCCTTGGGTGCCGAGCCACGTCACCGCAGCGTCAATGCCGCGCTGCTCGTCGGTGCCCATGAGGTCCATGCAGTGGTTGGATTCACCGGTGCCGAACACCGACACCTGAGCCACGGCATAGCCGTGGGGGACNTAGTTCTCGATGAGGAAGCGACCCAGGCGATCCGCTGGCGTCACGGCGCTGACGTCGCCGTCGTCGTAGTAGGGTCCGACGTCAGCGATGACCGGCACGCGGCAGTCCTCGGAGACGTTCTCTAGCGTCCAGTCGCAGCCCTCGATGACGGGCAGCCAGAGGCCGAGGTGCACCTCTGCGTCGCCGGTCAAGCCCGCGCCGCCATCAGCGGCGGTGATGGTGTCCACGGGCACGAAGACCGAGATGGCCTCAGGGATGCCGTAGGTGCCGTTGACGGTCACCCTGCTGAACACNTCGGTGTTGTCGTANATGAGATCGCCGCGCTCCCAAGGATTGGGATAGGCCTCAGGGCCTTCGNCCACAGGAGCAACGTCGTCGTCCGCGCCGAGGCAACCGGCCAAGGGCATGGCCAGCATCAACCACACAAGCATGAACGCGACGTGCCGCACGGCCTTGCCTCAAGCCTGCTCAATTAGAACATGACGGGTCGCTGCAGCAACCTGAATCGTCCTTCTTTTCATCGGGAATGCGGATGTTGAGGTCCTGCTGGGCAGCGGCTTCTTGCTCGGCGATCTTGGCACGAACGTCGTCCATGTCGAGCTCCTTCACCTTCCCNACGAGGTCTTGCAGGGCTTCCTCAGGAAGTGCGCCCGGTTGCATGAACACGCCAATGCCTTCCTTGAACACCACCGTGGTCGGGATGGAACGGATGCCAAAGGCTCCAGCGAGTGCCTGCTCAGCCTCGGTGTCCACCTTCGCGAACATCACGTCGGGGTGGTCTTCAGAAACGCGCTCGTACACCGGACCGAAGGCCTTGCACGGTCCGCACCAGTCGGCCCAGAAATCGATGAGCATGATGNTGTTCTCTTCGAGGGCGGCTTCGAAGGTCGCNTCGGTCAGGTCCACGGTGGCCATGCNNCGANCGTCNCGNNGGGGGTTCCTTGACCTGTTGGCGAACATGTTCGTGAGATTCNGCGTCGTGAGAGATGCCTTCTTGGGGCGCCTGTGGATGGNCGAACGTGACGCCTCGTCTGCCTGCGGCCTTCCTCGTCCTCCTGATGGTGCTNTCGACGGCCCCCCTCGTGGCCAGCGCAGACGNCGNACCCGACGTTCGCATCTCAGANGTGCTCGTCTCAGCCTCATCCGAAGACTACGACGGNGTGGATTGGAACGGCGACGGCGTCATCGGCAGCGTTTCAGATCAGTTCATCGAAATCTGGAACGCCGGNGACAGCCCCGTGGACGTCTCCGATTGGTGGCTCGACGACGAGGAAGGCGGCGGCTCGCCGCCGTGCCGCCTGCCGTGGGACACCGTCCTGCAGCCCAACGAGCGCATCGTCATCTTCCGTGCCGACTCTGGCCTAGAGTTGGACTACTACGGCGGCGACAGCGCGGTGCTGCGCACCGCGGAAGGNGCCCTCGTCGACTCCATGAGCTGGCCCGACAAGGACAGCTGGTGGGACCGGCCCTACATCCCGCTGGACAACGGCAGCCTGTGGAAGGACGACGCACCGACTCCAGGCGCCCACGAAAACGCCACCGTGAGCGCTCCNATCGCTGGCCTGCGCTGCTACACCAACCTCGACCACGTCCACTCCGGAGCGTACGTGCTGAAGGGACGCGTGGTGACGATGGACGATGCCGGCACCGTGCACAACGACGGCTCCATCCTCGTCGAGGACGGCGTCATCGTTCAGGTCTGGAACGGCGATGCGCCCAGCGGCCTGACCCTCGAAGGCATCCCTGTGCACCACACGGACGCCACCATCTACCCTGGCCTGCTCGACCTCCACAACCACCTGCACTACAACACCGCCCCGATTTGGCCGGTGGAGAACCACATGTCGTCGCCCAACGAATGGGGCGGCTACCAGAACCGCTACCAGTGGAAGAACCACCCCGACTACAGCGAATTCGTCACCAAGCCGAAGATGCTCCTGCACGGTGGCCCCTACTTCGACCTCGAGTTCGCCGCCATGAAGTACGTCGAAGCCAAGGTGATCGTCGGCGGAACCACCGCCTCCCAAGGCGCACCGTCCAACCCCGACGACGCCTACGCCAGCGTGCTGGCGCGCAACATCGAAGACTGGAACTTCGGCCGGGACGAGATCCACACCAAGGTCACGGAACTCGAATCAGACTACATTGGGAACCACATCAAGACCGGCAACGCCAGCCAAGAATTGGACGCGTGGTTCCTCCACCTTGGCGAGGGCGTGGACGAATCCAGCCGGGCCGAATTCGACATCCTCGTGGCCAACGACCTCCTGGTCGGAGAGTTGGTCCTCATCCACGGGACCGCTCTGACGGCCACGGAATTCCAGAAGATGGGCGAGGTCGGCGCCAGCCTCGTCTGGTCGCCCTTGTCCAACCTGCTGCTCTACGGTGACACCACCGACGTGGCTGCGGCCAAGGCTGCGGGCGTCAACATCGCGCTGGCGCCGGACTGGTCGCCCTCNGGCAGCAAGTCGCCCCTGCACGAGCTCAAGATCGCCGACCTGTGGGACGACGAAATCCTCGGCGACATCTTCACNGACGANGAAATGGTGCGNATGGTCACCTCCAACGCGGCGGACGCCACCAACTGGGAGGAGCACGTCGGCCGTATCGCGCCCGGCATGGCGGCCGACCTGGCGGTCATCGATTCNAACCACCTCGANCCGTACCGCAACCTCATCGACGCCGTCGACCCTGACGTGCGCCTGACCGTCGTCGGTGGCATGGCCCTCTACGGCGATGCAGACCTGATGCAGGCCATGCGGGGCGACGACCACGAAGCCGCTGGCATGTTCGGGAAGCGCATCGACGTGACCGCAAGCGGTGTCGAAGACGGACTGCGCTCGTGGGCGTCCATCGTCGAGAACCTCACCGAAGCCGCGGCCTTCGACCCGGCCGTGATGGAAGCCGCCTTCGGCGACGTCGACGGCTTCGACAGCCTGACCGCAGGCGTGGGCCACGGTGGTCTCGATCCGTGGTGGACCTACGAGGATCCGCAGTACTTCCAGACGCTGAACGGCTCGACGTGCGGCAACGCGCAGATCGACCTCAGTCTGGTCTGGGACCGCTACTACGACCGAGGTGCCTCGATGACCGCCGTGGACCTNACGAACACCTCCACATGGCAGGCCAAGGGCACGNCGTCGTCCACCGGTGGTGGCACCACGCCGGACANCGGCACCANCCCTGACACGGGCACGAACCCAGACGACGGCACNACGCCCGACGACGGAAACAACGACGGCAACACCATCACGCCCGTGGACCCGTGTGCGGACGGCCTGGGGCTAGGCTGTGACGGCACCGACAGCAGCACCGACGANGAGACCGCGGCCGGAGAAGGCAGTGCGCCCCTCGGCCTGCTGGGCCTTGGCGTGCTGGCGTTGATTGGCGTGGCCGTGTTCGTCATGCGCCGCCGTGAAGAGGAGATTGACCTGACGGCACAGGACGCCTTGTTCGACGAGGACGACCTCGCGGAAGCCGAGGCTCCCAAGGAGCCTGAAGAGGAGGNCGTTCCGGAGGCTGAGGCCGAGAAGGACGTCGTCGACATTCCAGCACCGCCGCCCCCTGGCGGCCCACCGGCGTGATCANGTCAGGGTCCACACCGGCCCGTCGGCCGTNTCCGTGACCTCGACGCCCATCTCGGCCAGGCGGTCACGAATGGCGTCTGCTGCGGGCCAATCCTTGGCCGCACGTGCCTCCGCGCGCTGAAGGAGCAAGGATTCGACCTCATCGGCCACTTCTGCGCGGCGGGGATCCTCTTCTGGCTCGGCNAGGAGCACGTCGGGCGAGGGCAAGACGCCCAGAACGTCGCCCGCCAGTTCCTCGAACCACGCGACGCAGAAGTGCGCCACAGCGTTGGCGTCCTCTTCTTCGAGGTCAGCGTCCAGCAGTCGGGTTGCTTCACGGACGCCACCGAGGACCTTGGCGATGGCTTCGCGGCTGTTGAAATCGTCGTCCATCGCCAACGCGAAGCCTTCGCCCATGCGCTCCAGCAAGCCTAGACCNTTGGACAACGGGTCCGTGCTGGTCACGTCAGGATGCGGCAGGGGAACAGGATGTGCGGACGTTCGAGCGCGCAGNGCCTTGGCATAGGCCTCGATGAGGCGCCCGTGGTTGCGCTCTGCGTCATGGAGCAAGGCCTCGTTCATGTCGATGGGCGAGCGGTAATGCGCGTTGATCAGGGCAAAGCGAAGCACGAGCGGATCCACCCGCTCGAGAATGTCGCGAATGGTCCAGAANTTGCCGAGCGACTTGCTCATCTTCTCGCCGTCCACGTTCACGAAGCCGTTGTGCAACCAGTGGTGCACCAACGGGGCATGGTCCGTATGGCACTCGCCTTGGAAGATCTCGGCTTCGTGGTGTGGGAAGCGCANGTCGTGNCCNCCACCNTGGATGTCGAAGGCTCCNCCGAAGCGGTCNAGGCTCATCGCGGTGCATTCAATGTGCCATCCTGGACGNCCTTCACCCCATGGCGAAGACCACTTGGGCTCGCCCGGCTTCGCCGCTTTCCAGAGGGCGAAATCGCGGTGGTCGCGCTTGCCGCCGCCCGTGCCGTCAACACGTCCACCCGCACCGGCACGCACGGCATCGAAGCTCTGTCCCGTCAGTTGACCGTATTTCTCAGGGGCTGAGGAGACGTCGAAGTACACGCCATCGTCGGCCGTGTAGGCATGGCCCCGCTCGATCAAATCCTCGATGATGCTGACCATGCCGTCGACGTGTTCCGTGCAGCGGGGGTAATGGTCAGCACGCAGGATGTTCAACGCGTCCATGTCCTCGTAGTAGCCCTCGATCATCTCGTCGACCAGACCAAGCCAGTCGCCGTCGCGTGCTTCGTTGGCCCGCGCGATGATTTTGTCGTCAACGTCGGTGAAGTTCTGGACGTAATCGACGTCGTACCCGCTGGCCTCCAGCCACCGGTGAATCAGGTCGAACGCGAGGTAACACCGGGCGTGTCCAAGGTGGCAGCGGTCGTAGACCGTCACGCCGCAGACGTACATGCTGACCCGTCCGGGGCGCATGGTGGTGAACGGCACCTTCTCTCGACGACGGGTGTCGTGGACACGCAACCCCATGGTGCTCGGCGTTTCGTGCGGGCGGGGCCACTTCAACGTTCATGTAGGGCCGGACAAGCGCAGGGCCATGGCAGGACGCGTGCTCGTCACCGGAGCGAACGGCTTCCTCGCCAATCACCTTGTGCGTGACCTGCTGGCTGAAGGCTACACGGTGGTCGGCACCGTGCGTGACCTGAGTGACCCTGTTCGAACCGACCACCTCCGCGTCCATGCGGAGGCCTTGGGCTGTCCCGAACGGCTCGAACTGATCGAAGCGGACGTGCTGGACGCCGACCCGTGGGAAGGCCTGCTGCAGGGTTGCGACGGCCTGTTTCACACCGCCACGGTGTTCTCCCTCACGGCCGATGCGGACGTCGTCCTCAACACGGCCAACCTCGGTACGGAGCACCTTCTGCACGCGGCCGCGGCGGCCGGTGTGCCGCGCATCGTCTACACATCAAGCACCGCCGCGGTCGGCAGCGGGCCGCGAGGTCGAGCCAAGGACGAGAACGACTGGCAAAGCGGATCCAGCATGCCCTACACCGCGGCGAAGACCCAATCCGAACGCAGGGCGTGGCGCATCGCAGAGGAGCACGACCTCGACCTCCGCGTCATCAACCCGACCGCAATCCTCGGCGGTGGATTCTCACGGCCACCGCCGAGCGTGGACTGGATGCCTGACCTGCTTTCTGGCGCCTGGCCCATCGTCCCAGCCATCCCGATGGCCTTCGTCCACGTCGAGGACGTGGCCCATGCGCATCGCATGGCCTTCGAGCGCGATGAGGCAGAAGGGCGCTTCGTCCTCGCCCCACACAGCGGTCTGACCATGATCGACGTGGCCCGGACCGCCCGACGCCTTCGCCCACAGGCCAAGGCCCCAAAGCGAAGCCTCCCCCGACGCTTGTTTCCG
>NZMM01000070.1 GCA_002694585.1 Methanobacteriota archaeon | reverse complement strand
CACGGGCAAGGCTTCGCCGGGCACCTCGAGCATCGCAAAGAAGGGGTGCTCCGTCCTCAAGCCGTCGAGGAGGCGGCCGTGCTGCTGCTCGCCGCGGGCCAAACCACCCAAGCGCCCGCGTTGGATCAAACCGAGCAGGTGCTTCATGCGCTCGAGGACGTGGGGGTGGTCGTTCATCACGAGACCGTGCTCTTCGAACACCCGCCGCAACACGCCGTCGTCCAGCAACCGGTCCGGTTGCCTTCCGGTCCATGAGGCGGGCAGCGGCGGCTGCGCTGCATCCTCCGCGGGGTTTTGCAAGCCGAGCTCGAGGACCCGGTGCATCATGGTGCCAAAGACGGTCGGTGCCGGCCAATCCACAGCGGCCTCGTGCGCATCACTGCTGCGTGGCTTGACCACGAGGCCGTCCTCGTCCGTGGCGGTCCGCTGTCCGAAGGCCTCCGGCCGCCACCCTCGGACCCGTTCGAGCCAATGGCGACGAGGGCACGCCTTCGCCGCATCGAGCCCGTGAGGCGTAACCCGCAAACGGTGATCGACGGACACCGTGAGGTCCTCTGCTGGCGCCTCGACCTCCTCCAAGGTGGCCAGCGTGGCCTCCAGACGACCCAGCGGCGTGGTCGTGGTTGGGTCAGAGGCCGCCTCAGGGTCATGAACGATGAGCAAGGAAGGAATGCCCGCTTCGCCCAGACCCGCGTTCGCCAACAGGACCGCCGGGTCCAGATGCAGGGCCTGCCCCTTCTCGATCGGCACGGGACACCACGGGGAATCTTCGCCGTCGACCGATTGACCAAGTTCAGCAAGGGCTTCCATCCAGTGGTCGCCGAAGCTTCGGGTCGAAGCTTCGCTGATGGGGAGGGTCAGGCACCCTGAATCGTCCACCGTGGCCTTTTCAGGAGCACCGGCCACGATGAGGTGACGCTCAACGCGCGTCAGGGCCACGTAGAATTGGCGGGCACGCTCGGCCTTGGCCTGCGCATCGCCCAGTCCTTTCGCCATCCGCCACAAGCCGTCGTTCGGCGCGGCCAAAGAGGGCCAAGGCCGCGGTCGAGCCACGACCAAATCGGGCAAGACGCGGACGTTGTCGCGTGCTTCTTGGCTCGCGTCTTGACGACCTGCGGAAAACAGGCCAGCCACCACCACCACGTCGCGCTCAAGGCCCTTGGCGTTGTGAATCGTCATGATCTCAACCGCGCCGCCTGACGGCTCGACGATGGCCGGAGGACCGTCGCGCTCAAGTCCGGCAAGAGCAGTCAGGCGCTCGTGGAGGAGCACGGGGTCGCTGCCTTCGGACTGGCTCATGCCGCGCAGCATCAGGGCGAAGCGCTCGGCATGTTGCCGCTCGGCATCGGTGCATTGCGCCACGAGCAGGTCGGACTCGTCCAGCAGGGTGTCGATGACGGCATGGATGGCACCTGCCTCCGCCAAAGCCCGACAGCGTCGTGCCACCTCGGCGTGATGACCCGGCGCCACGGTCAGGGCCTGCCAAACGTTGCCTGAAGCCTCCAAGCGTGCGAAAGCCTCGGGCAGGGTGGCGTCGTCCAAACCGAAGGCGCAGGAGCGTGCAAGCACCGCCAAGGCGTGCGCAGAATCGGGGCGGGCCAAGGCTTCGACGGCCGCGACAAGAGGCTGGACCACGGCTTGCTCGAGCAGGTTGCCTTGGCGGTCGACCATCACCGGAACGCCCCGTGCGCGCAGCCGGTCGACGAGGTCAGCCGAACGGGAGCGTGCGTGCACAAGAACGAGAACCCGTGCAGGGTCCACAGGTCCGTCACCGTCGGCTTCGGTCCCGTCGCTGAGACGGATGGGCGCGCCCGTCACCAAGGCCGCGATGCGCGCCGCGATGAGCTCGTTCTCAAGGTGAACCGCTTTCGATCGCGGGTCGTTGAACGGCGACAGCGGGACGTGGAGGTCGTCGCTGACCGTCCCGTTCTCACGCCGAACCGGAACCAACCATTCCATGCGTGGCGTGCCCTCGACGGTCGCCATCGGATCCAAGGGTTGTGGGTCTGCGTACCATTCCCCGTCCATGCTTCGGCTTGAGGGGCCGAGGACGGTGTGGAACACTCCGTTGAGGGTTTCCATCACCACGGGAGCGGTTCGGAAATTTTCGTCCAGTTCGATGTGCCCCTCACTTCGGCGTGCCACCACCGCTTCATCGGCGGGGACGCCGGGTCGCAAAACGCCATAGTGGACGATGCCCCAAGGTCGCCCCGCTTCACCCGGTACGTGCTCGGTGGCTTCGTGGTAGTTGCCCGCCACCCCACCGTCCCCTTCTGGGCGTGGATCCCGCCCTGCGCCTTCGGTGCGGTACGGCGCCAAGCGGGGCTCGTCAACCTCCAAGCGGTTCATGCATCGGATGGCGGTGGTGGTGGAGCGCATGACGCGCACGTCGGCTTGGCGGAAGCGGTAGATGGACTGCTTCATGTCGCCGACCACGCACACCGTCGGGTCCCACAGGCTCCGTGGGCCACTTGGCTCATCTTTGGTTCGATGACGCGGCCCCCAAAGTCGAGCCAGCAGGCGCAGGTGTGCGGGGTTGGTGTCCTGAAATTCATCGATGATGAAGGCACGGAATTCTCGGCGTAGCCGCTTGAGGCGGTGCCACCAACGCTGGATTTCTTCAACCAACGCCGTGTCTTCACCGGCCAGAACGATGGCTCGTTCGACGTGCGCGTCGCTCCAAGGCCCTTGCTCACCGTCTTCGGAGACGACGGCCGGGTGGTCGAGGGCGCGCACCACGTCTTCGGGCCACACGCCGCGATAGGCCTCAGGGCAGCGGGCCAAGAGAAGGTCGGCCGCCATGCGCTGCACGTCTTCGAAATCGATCAGCCCCCGCTCAGCCTTGATGATGTTGAGGGCCCGTCCATTGGCCTCGTGGACCACGAACACGTCCTCCATCAGCCCAGCTGCAAACGATGCTCCCGTGCACAGGCTGCCTTCAGGTGGCGCGACCGGGAGCGGATGAGCGAGGGTCGTGGGCCAAAGGTCGGCAGCTGCGGGAACGAAGGTGTAGGCGAGCCCTGGTTCGAGTTCCAACGCCGCCGTGGCCAAGGTCGCCCACCAGCGGTGTTGAGGATCCTCGAACAACGCGACAACGGCGGCTTTGCACGTCTCAAGGCCATCGATGTACGCCAACTTGGCCCCATCGGCGTTCTTGCTCCGCTTTGGCGCACCACAACCCGCGGGCCAACCGCCGTCTGTTGGCAAGGCGTTGTTCGGGAAGCACGAAGCAAACAGCCCCTTGGAGAGGTTCTTTTCGCTCATGACGATGCGCAGCGCACCGTACAACCAGCGAAGTTGACCCCAAGCGTCCTCAGGGATATCCCGGTCGCACCAGCGGCGCAATTCACGGAAGCGTGTTTGTTGGTGACCCAACGTCGTTTCCTTCGCCACGACGTGATCCTGAGCCCGCGTTAACACGTGGCCATGCCAAGCCAGAAGCGCTTGGCGAAGATCGGTCAAGAACGACGTCAACGCCGGGCCTTCAGCCAACGCAGCCACCATCGCCCGAAGGCTGGTCTCGTCCACGGGTTGCCCATGGGTGGATGCGTGGAGTTCCCGCCGTGCTTCGGCCACGAAGGCTCCGTTTCGGAGCATGGCGCTGAACACGCGATGCGCAGCACCATGACCCCCCAACGCGGAGGCCACGCGGTCGCGCGCTTCGATCACCGCACTCCCGTTTGGGATTTGGAAGGCGGTGGCGTCGGTTGGATTCCGGAGTCGCCACACGGCCGCAATTGCGGTATCGTGCAGCGTTTCCATGCCTTCTTCTGGCACGTGGCCATCGACCCTACGCGGCATCAACTCATCGATATAAGGCGCAACAAGTCGGTTCAGGAAGGCGTCGATGGTGGTCACCGGGGCGTCGTCGAGCAGGGACGAGAGGAGGTCCACCACGCCCTCTGCTCGGCCGCGCCATCGCACGTCGACAATGCCCTCATCGTCGCCTTCAACGGCCTCGCCACGGATTGCGGTGATGCGTCGCTTGATGTGTGAACGCAGGGCAGCTGCAGCCTTGCGAGTGAACGTGATGGCCACAACCTCTGTGGGCAAAAGGCCGGGCCAAGCCTCTGGTGTCAGTCGGTCCCGCGGAGCGGCCAGCGAGGCTCCGGCACCGGGCCTGTTTGGGCGTGTTCCGGCTGGCGTGAGCAAGGTCGCGCGCTGTGCTGCGGTCAGCAAGTGCTGCACGTAGCGCTCGGCCATCACCGTCGTCTTGCCCGTACCCGCGCCGGCGTCCAGCACGATGTGGCGGTCGAGGTCAAGGCCAAGCCGTTGGGCGTGACGGAAGGGGTGCTGCATCAGCGGCCACCTCCGAGATGAGCCACGCCACATGCCGAGGCGACCGAACAGGTTGAGCACGCTTTCGACGGCGTTGGGTTGACGTGCCCTTCGGCGGCGGCTTGCACCGCTTTGGCCATGGTCAACGCGCGCTCCTCCAACCACCGACGGAAGGAAGAGGAGGGTGTTCCGTCACGCAGTGTGGCCGGGTGCGTTTGCCACAGGTGCGAGGTCACCTGCCCGAGTTCCAACCCTTCGAGCACCTCGCTCCAAGCGGTGTCCAACTCCACATGGTGCCACGTCGCTGCACCTACAGAGGAAATGCCGACACCAATGACGCGGTCGTTGGGGCGTGCGGCTTCCCAAGCGAGGACGTACGCCGCCAGTTGAACCTCGTCGTAGAGGGCCCGGAGGTGACGCTCCTGCTCCTTTCCTCGACGTGGTCCGATGACGCTCTTGACGTCACGAAGGATGACCAGGCGCTCGGGCCCTTCCTCGCCGATGAGCCCCGCANCGATGGCCGCTNGTCGGCGTGCCTCGTCCAGGATGACCTCGTCGGCACGGTCGATGCGGCAACGGAGCGGTTGGGGCTCAACGTCGTCGCTCAAGTGCACCGTTGGCACCTCACCCTGATCGTTGACGATGGCCCATTCCGTCGCGAGCGGTGCCACGCCCGAAAGGCTTGCATCAGCCTGCAGCAGACGCCCCAGTTCGCCTTGTGGCGTGGTGGCGGGGCCGGGCGTGGTGGCTCCTGCTGGTGCATCNCCCATCGCTGCACGGCGTCGGTGCATTGCAACGGCGTCCGTTCGTCCAAGCCACGGCGTTTGCTCGAACACCGCATCGATGACCTCAATCCAGTGGGCGTTGATGTCATCAGGGGAAAACGCGGAGGGGTCTGACGTCCGCCATCCCTCCTCCGACCATGTGCCAAAAGCCCGGAGGGACGCTTCCTCGAACCGATGAACAAGGTCGCCCTGTTCTCGACGGTCCACGTCCTCAGCGCNCAGGTCTTCACCGCTGACGCCGAAGGCTTGTTCCAACCATGCCTTTCGCGGGCAAACCACCCATCCTTGCAAACGGCTGGGCGACCATGCGGTCGCCTCGTAGCCTTGCCCTTCTGCAACAATCACCGTGTGCAATGCACCGTCGCCAAGGGTTGGAGGCGCGAGGGGGCGGGGATCCATGGACACCGAGACCACGTTTCCGTTGATGCGGAGGCCGAGGTGGGGCCAACCGTCCACCGACGCAACCNTCCGACCCTTGCCAACGGCCGAGGGGGTGGGCCGCAGGTTGAGCCGCGTGGTGGTCTGTAAGCGGGCCGCGTCGCTCCAAGGCAGCACCTCGTCAATCTCCAAGGCTTGAAGATCGGGTTGGCGGCGTTCGCGGTCCTGAAGCACCTTCGGAGCGGCCGCGGCGAGGAGCGCTCCACGGTTCACGGAAGCATGCAGGTCCCGGCCGGCGTCGAGATCCAATCCGGTGCGTTGTCGAGCGTCCCTTCTGGCACGGCCCGCCCGCCCCGCTTGGCCGTTGCGAAAACCGCCGGGTCGAGGTTGGAGCGCCCCGTCACCGTCGAACGTCCACAGACCGTGGACGCCCTCGCCTTCNTTGGTCGTGAACCAAGCAGGTCGTGCGGTGTTCAAGGCNGTCCATCGCCCTGTTCTGCGNACGTGAAGCAGCCACTCCGCAAGCGGNGGCGATGGGCCTGCCCCTTCTTCCGCCGAGGTGTCGAACACGATGACAGAAGANCTGAACGCCACGATTTGGGCCAGGGCGTAGCGGGCTCGGCGGATGGGCAAATCCCCGTCGAAAAGGCCGAGGCTCACGCGGCTGGCGCGGTCGCACCACGGCAGATCGGCAGGACGCATGGACCACGCCTCATCGTCAAGNCCGCTCAACACGGTCAGTCCGCTCGGTCGTCCNAGCGCCTCGTCGNCGGAAGTGACGATCACGTCCGCGCCCTCCGCCCCNGCGGGTGCNCGCGGAGGATCGNCTGCCATGACCTCCATCGCCTCAACGGCTTTGACACCGCTCGCATCGGGTGCAAGGCCAACGTCAAGCCGTTCTTTCAGCAGATGGAGTCCGGCAACGCTGGCGTCGAAGTCTGAGGTCCGAGCNCGCAGCATGGACCAATCCGCAGCGTTGAGCATCAGGTCGAACCATGCGTGCAGCGAGGTTGGAGGGGTCGGAAGAGGAAGGTTGGCTTCGCTGNTCGGACCGACGGGAGCATCGCTGGCTTCAGCATCGGAGATGGGCGACCAGAGCGCAGCGATGCATTCCAGCCACCAGTANGTTTCTTCGATTTGCTGGCGTTGATGGGCCAAGCGCCCTCGATGTGGGTTGGGGCGCATCGTGCTCAGGACACGTTGCCATCGCCGCAGCGCCCCATGCCCCCCCCGGAGGTGAGCCGTCCTGGCCACGGTGCGCAACAGGTCAACGTGCCCACGTGGACGCCACGAGGGTTNCGAAGGGTGCGTCAACGCTCCGGTTTTGGCCACGTCAAAGCCNAGGGAGGCGCCCCCGGCCAGTTCGATGAGGTCTTCGACGCTCCACGCCTCTGGTCCTGAGCCGGCCTTCGCAGCCCGNANCACACCGCTCACGGCCCGTGAGGGAGGGGNCGATGAGCGATGGCTGACGGTCAAGCCATGGCCTCGAAGTTCGTCGACCATGGCGCCACGTCGTCCTTCGTCGGCATCGACGATCATCACCGGACCCTCCACACCGGCAGCACGGTGCTGCAGCGCGAGGTCGACCGCGGCCATGGGCCCATGGCTGCGGCGCTGCAGGGCCACNCGATGCACGCCTTCGACGTGCGCGTCGATGACGTCCCAACCCCGCGCATCGATGANCGCGGGTTCGTGCTGCGGAAGCCATGCCGGAACATCGGTTGCTGCANCAACAGGATGGACGTCCGCTAAAATGGCGCCACCAAATCCCGTGCGCATGGCTCCGGGCGTTCGCAGAACGTGAACGTCAACAAAGCGCTCGNCGGCGGCAAACAANGCCANNACGGAAGCNCCGTNATCGGGTGGAGCNGGAAGNAGNAGGANGCCGTCCACGTTCGCNAGCATGAACGGTGGNNCGNNCNNGTCTCGCTTCTCGAGGCCTTCCGTGACGTGCCGCGTGACCAAGGCCGGGTGAAGCCGGCCGGACGCCGCTTCCACCTGTGCGATGGCTTCAGCNAANGGACCCAAGCCNGGATCNTCGTCCCAGACCGCCTGTTCCAGAGCCTCCTCAGCCAAACGGTCATGCAGCCTNAGCAGNCGCTCGGTTCGTCCGATGCNCCAGNTGGAGGCGGGCAGCAAGAACGCNCCAGANTCGGCCAAGGTTTGGCATGCCTCGTTCAACGCGAGCAGGTGAAGCGCAGGGTCCGCGTGTGCTTCGGGAAGACCAACATCCCCGCGAAGGTGGCGCAAAAAGCGTCCGAGCGTGGTGATGCGCGATGCATCAACCCCGCCACCATCCCGTGCCATTCGACGCACGTGATGACGGCGCTCGCCTTCTGTCGCGCAGATGACGAGGACGGACTCTCGGANCATCGCCTCCTCCACCCACGCTGGGAGTGGGCCGAAGGGAACGACCTCGAGGGACGGCATGCGCTCAAGACGGCGTCAGGGTTCTTGAACACCTTGCGCCGTGTTGACGATGCTGCTTCAAAAGGGCTCACGGTTCATGTTCGAAGATGACCAAAACTGCATGTGCAATCTGTACCGTGACCTGTGAAGAACCGCAGCGCCACTGCCGNTTGTGTGCGGGCATCCTGATGGCTCATGGCGAGCATCGCTGGTTGGATTTGGTTCCAGAGCCGTTTGTTGCCGACGCCCGCAAGATCCTCNGGGGAAGGCCGACCTCACGCGCACGCTGGGGTGCGCTCAAGGACGAGGCAAGGGTCCTCAACGCCGGAAGGTGGGCTCNCCTAGANGACGAGCGAGATGATCCGATCGCAGAATGGCACGCAGGCCAAGCGGCCTTTGAGGCGGCCGCAGCAGCTGTACGGACGAAGGAAGGAGCCTCACGCGCCGACCTACGCGCGCTTGCACGAGGCGTGACGTTGTCCTCCGGGCACCTCATGCAGTTCTCAGATGAAGGCATGCTCATCGACGGACGAGGGCCTTTTCCGAATGCTCCTTGGAAGGACCTGCTCGAGCTTATGGTCTCGTCCCGTCGGCGGGGATGGGACCTCCTGGCGTTGGCTTTGGCGGCCTCCGCTGTGTCGGGACCTGTGCTCCGAGTCCCGCGGCGTCCTCTCGGATTTGGCGGCCATCACGAGGTCTCAGACCGTCATCCTGCTCGACCGCTCATGCGTTGGTTGGGCATCTTGCGTCGCTTGGATGAGCCGCTTGATCCTGTCACAAACATGTGGGTTGGGGATCTGGAACAGACCCCTCCGTTCCACTGGCAGGGACAGGGAGCCCGTGGGCCACAGCGTGAAGCGTTGGACGAGATGATCCGTAACCGGCCTCATCAGATCGCTGTGGGCCGGAACGAGCCGTGGGTCACAGCGTGGAACACGGCCGAGGAGGTCGTCCACCGACCGCTTCCGCAGGCCTTGAGCAGCAGCGAGGGGCGCCTGTCGCTTCGCGTGGCTCGCTTCAGACGAGGGGGCGAGGTCGTGACCGTCAAGGTCCCGCGAGACCCGAGGCTGTGGGCGTGGTTGCTCGGCTGGGTGCTTCAACCGCCGTGGGCGGAGGAGCGAGCACGCCTCCATGCCCTGATTGTGGCGTGGAACGGAGGCTCGTCCAACGACGTTGACCCTGCGCTTGCTCGCTCGATCGTCCTCTTTCACAACGTCATGAGGCAGGCCGGAGAACGGGTGCACATCGAAGGCGAGCGCGTACTGATCCGTGGCCGGTTTGGCCATGGGTACGAGGTGCAGATTGGTCGCGGCGCCCACGGCGCGCCCTTCGTCGTGCGCGGCGTGGACGGAAAGGGCCGAACCACGGACCCGCCGCTGTGCATCACAGAAGACCGCACGGGCCCGACGCGCCCGGTTGGCGACGTCTTGGCCACGGTCGTCCTTNGCCTGCTTGATGACGTCGCCACGGCCGANACCATCGAGCCGCTTCATCGCTTCATGCACCGCATNTCCCCGGCCTTTGAGAGCGATACCGCACAGGTCGGGGACCTCGGTTTGGGCGAGGCTTTGCCCTGGTATCGTNCGGAGGTCGCGTTGCAGCACCGGAGCTTCGAGCCCTTCTGGTACGCCGGTGGGGCGCTGCGCGAAGGCAACGTGCTCAGCCAAGAGAAGTACATCGAAGCGTGGATTGCGGCCATGGCTGAGCACGGCCATCGTCCGCGCCGGCCCCGTCATCGTCACCTGCATCGCTTCTGGCAACAGTTGCGCGATCCTCCCTACCAGGCTCAAGGCGAGGAAGGCGAACTCCAACGCATGCTCCGTGAACGCATGGGTCAGATGGGCGAAGGGCGAAACTTCGAGGGTGCGTTTCGCGAGTTCCTCCACCTCCAAGGAATGGAGCCAAATCCCATGGAAGGGTTCGCTGCCCTTCGGGGCCGTGTGCACATCCACGACGGTGACGGGCGACCTCATCAGCGCCCCGACATCCGCGAGGTTCCGCTCCGTTTCAGCGACCTCTATGCGCGCGTTTGGACGGTCTTGGGGCGTTCTGCGCTCGGCCGAGAGGTCCGCCTCCGTCGCGCCACGCCGTACGACGTCGAACTCCCCACCGGCATGCGCTTCACGGTTCGTGACCACCGGGAGCACCAGTTCCTCCGGCGCCTCCTGCGCCTGTCAGGGTGGGAGCGGGGAGACGGACCGTTGCACTTCGTGCGCCGACGGCCCTGGCATCGTGGCGCGCCGGCCCGCTTGGCACGGGAGCTCAACCGCATGCAGGAGCACATGGACGGTCAAGCCAACGTGCCGTGGTGGTGGAACTACCCGCGCGAGGAATTCATCGATGAGGACATCCTGAACGACTGGCGCCTTCGTGAAGACCTCACGGATTGACGTCATTGCGACGAGCAGCGGCAGCCAGCGCGAGCAGGGCAAGCCCTGCGCCGGGTGCTGGGAGACCGCGTTCTGCTGGCTCCGTCACAGATTCTGGCTCCTCCACCACCTCAGGGGTGGTGGGTGGGACAAGGTTGTGGACGAGGTAGACCTCGAGATCGTCGCCATCGAACGCCGGTGGAAGCGCAAGGGCGGATGAGCCCTGCAGCGACACCGCTTCATTCCACACGAGCTCATCGACGGTGCTGATGCTTCGCACGATGTGGGGGTAATCCTCCTGCCCGTTGGTGCCTTCAGGGAAGTTTGCCGTGGCTTCCACCACCCACACTTCAAGCCGAACAAGGTGCCCGTTCCAAGCGCTGCTCGGTGGCAAGTTCACGTCCCAGGTGACCGTCGTGCTGCCGCTTTGTGCGGTCGTCCAGGAAAAGACGCTGGTGCCGCCTGTCGGCAGATCGAGGCTTTGGTTGGCCAGTGCGCGATAATCGTCCAGGAGGCTGTCGCCTTCAGGCACGCTTCCAATGACGTAGGTCGTGCCGTTGAAGACCACCGTTGGCGGCGCGCGGCGGTCGTAGCGCTGCTCCCAGCGCTCATCAAGGGCGTCGCTACCAAAGGGATCCTCGGTCTCACCGATGGAGCGATGGAACGCGAAAATGTGGCCCCCACGCTCAGCGACCAAATCCTCCAATGCATGCTCAACGTCGACGCAATTCGTGCACCATGTGGCGGTGTAGTCCTCCAAGATGGGGTCGAGATCTTCCAATGCGACGGCACTGGAGTTGGCCGATGAGACCGCTCCTCCATGGCTGCCGAACACCGCACCGTCGTCAACGGCAACCGGGGCTCCGGCTTGGACGTTCAGCGGGAGCAAGACGACCAACGTGATCATGAGCAGAGCGATGCGACGCATGCCCTGAGGCGGGGTTTGTGCGCCTTCAACCTTCCACCGTTGCGAATCAGGGGATGGCAGCAATTGCGCCCAGCACCTGTTCGACGTCCTCGTCGGTCACGTGCAAATGGAGCACCATGCGGCACGTGCTGTCGTTCAGGGTCAGGACGTCGATTCCGTGGGCTGCAAGGTGATCCAACGTGTCCTGGCCCGACCAGCCTTCCACACCGAAATACACCATGTTCGTCTCGACGCCCTCCAAGTCGACCTTCCCGCGCGGGTGCTGTGCAAGGGCCTCAGCGATCCGTCGAGCACGAGCATGATCCTCAGCCATTCGGTCCACGTGGTGGTCGAGCGCGTGCAGACCAGCAGCGGCAACGATCCCGACCTGACGCATGCCCCCTCCGAACATCTTGCGCCAGCGGTGGGAGCGCGCGATGAAATCCGCACCGCCGACGAGCAGGGAGCCGATGGGTGCTCCCAAGCCTTTCGAGAGGCAAATTGCGACGCTGTCCCACCCCTGGAGCATGCGTTCCGCAGGGGTGCCGGTGGCCACGACTGCGTTCATCAAACGTGCGCCGTCCACGTGCAGCGCACACCCCGTCTCACGACCAACGGCCGCGATGGCGTCCAAATCCTCGAGGACGTAGCATGAGCCTCCGCCGCGGTTGGAGGTGTTCTCGATGCAGATGAGGCGCCCGTCGGGGTAGTGGCTTCCTGAGCCGTCGGCCTTGCGAATGGCCGACCTGACGTGAGCGGGGGCCATTCGACCGCGGTCCCCGTCCACGAAGGCCACGGAACAACCGGACAATGCGGCGAATCCACCGCCTTCGTACAGGTAGATGTGCGCCTCCTTCTCGAGGACGATTTCATCGCCAGGGCGGGTGTGGGTACGGACCGCCACGGCATTGGCCATGGTCCCGGAGGGCAGGAACAACGCCGCCTCCATGCCGCACATGGCCGCCACCCGGGCCTCAAGTTCGAGCACGGTGGGGTCTTCACCGTAGACGTCGTCCCCCACCGGGGCGTTGGCCATCGCCTCGCGCATGGCTGGCGTGGGCTGCGTGACCGTGTCGCTGCGCAGGTCGATGCGGTCGTTCGGCCAGTGGCGCATGATGCGCCGAGGAAGGTCTGCGCCATGAACGGTGCGGCGGCGACAACTCCATGCCATGCGCGCAAGACATGGTGGCATGGGCCTCCGCAGTTGGCTTCACCGGTGGACGGCCCCGCCACCTGCTGGTCCTGCTCCAAGCGAGGCGTGCAAACTTGTGCTCGTGGTCAACCACGGCCTCAAGATGGGCAAAGGAAAGATTGCGGCACAGGTCGGTCACGCCAGCATCGGGGCGATGACCGGTATTCGTGAAGAAGACCGAGGACGGTTGGCCGCGTGGTTGGCCTCTGGCCAGCGGAAGGTCTGCGTCAAGGGCAACGATGCCGAACACTTGCTCGAGCTTTCCGCCCGAGCGAAAGAAGCGGGGTTGCCCACCACGCAGGTGCGCGATGCCGGTCACACGCAAATCCCGAGCGGATCGTTGACCGTGGTGGCCATCGGGCCAGCGGAGGCGTCGAAAATCGATCGCCTCACTGCGGAGCTGAAACTGCTCTGATGACCGCTTAGCCTTGCCAGAACCGCGAGGATTCCCAGGGCAGCCCGAGCGCGATACCGACCTCGGTCAGCACCACGTAGTTGACGACCAGGTAGAGGGTGACGGCAATGAACACCGCGGCCAAACTTGTGTTGATGATGCGGCGACGCTCACGCACGGCGGCGTCCAAGGTGCAGATTCCGTCACGCCTGAAGTGCATCACAAGGCCAGCCGCTAAGCACCCTGCGGAGACGGTCAGGAGGGTTGGACGGAACCAGCCCCAACCGTCCCCTCCCCAATACAGGGTGTCGGAGAGGGCCGCGGCTGAGGAGACACTGCTCAGCCCGAAAAGCACGAGAACGACCGAAGGCAAGCAGCACATCGTCGCAAGAAGCGACGAGCCGGCGATGGTCCGCCAAAGGCCTTTGAGCACGGTGTTAGGTTTGCTCTTGCCTTCTTGAGCGTTGGTTCACCCTCACAGCGCCTTGAGCCGGCCGAGCAGCACGTCGAGGATGCTGGATTGTGCCGGGCCGATACCGAGGACCGTCACGGTGCCTGGAGCAAGTTCAGTGCGGCCTGCGTCGGTCACGGCGTGATGGACAAGTCCGTGATGCTTCGCCTCCTGGCGATGGAATTCGAGATCGTCCAACCCCTCCACGCCAAGCACCACGATGCGCCCGTGCTCGCTTCTCCAGCGCTCAAACAGGGCAGCAGCCTCTTTTCTCGCTTTGAGGCTGCACCCGACCGCAGCGTGGGCCACTTGAGCGGCCGTTTTCCCTTGACTCATCGCCAAGTCTTGTCGGACCAGCACAGCAAGGGTAGCGGGATCAGGTGAGGTGGACATCGGCCTCGACTCCTGGCATTTCGAGGGCATCCGGCACGTCCACTGGCGTCAACATGCGCACCATGAGGCCACCCGTCCAGAGCATGATGACCGTGTTCCCAAGGGCGTGGCTCAGGTCGAAGGGCAAGCCCATCCACATCAACGCTGGCAGCTCTGCAAGACCAACACCGCCTCCAATCAGCGACAGATTGGTGATGAGGCCGAACGGCAACGCTAGAAGGCCCGCAAAGAGGGTGGCCCGGCCGAGAAGCAGTCGGTCGTCCTGAATGAGGTTGGCATGCGCGCCGACCACCGCGATCAGGGCCCAACCCGCAGCTTGGAACACCGTCCAGTACCCGTCCCCAAGGACGGCGTTGGANAGCATGGTCACGAGGATGGCGAAGGCCACACCGCGTCGAGCACCGAGGGTTGCGCCGGCCAACAGGACGGCGACCGTCACCGGCTGAACGTTGGGCAGGTTGGCCATGAGCACGCGAAGTACGGCCACCACGGCGACGAAGGACAGCAGGAGTACGCCGTGGTGACGCGTCAGCCTCTTGTCGCTGAGCAGCAGGAGCGTCGCAGCCCCGAGCAACACCACGTCGAGCGCCAGCGCCGCAGCGGGGCTGAGCACAGGGCCGTGGACCCCGACGCTGGCGAACATGCTTTGGGGGACGGGCCGGGCTCCTTCAAGGTTCACTCACGCCAAGCGCCAAACGAGAACGGAGGAGGAGGGAAGTGCGTACGCGTCAGCACCGACCATCGGCCGAACGCCGTTCACTTCGTAGACCCAACCGTCGGCGGTGGTTCCGTTGACGGCGGTGACCCACATCCCGAGGGCATGTTCCTCCAAGGTCATGGAGAGGCCGAGTGAATCTGCCGCAACGGTGGTGGCTTCGAGCGGCGTTGGACGAGGTTCGAATCCGCCGAAGGCAAGGGTCTCGTTGGGCAGTTCGAACACGACGACCTGCCCCTCCCGCCACGATTCCGGCCATGCCTCATCCCAGACGAGCTCTCCTTCGGATTGTGGTGCTTGATCCGCCCACCAGCCCATCAGCGCCGGCATCAGGGCCACCAAGGCGATCAGCAGGAAGGGTGTTGACCAACGCAAAGCGTGCATAGGGCCACGTCGGTAGAAGGCCGTTGAGCCGGCGAGGAAGGCCACCATCAACGCGAGCGTCCAAACGACGGGAGACTTGTCGACCGGGGCCTCAGCGACCTCCAACGCCGGCCCACTCAGCAAAGGGCACGATGTGTCGTTGCCCCACACCTCAACGTGCCCGGCATCCTTGACCAGCAGCCAACCCTCACCGCACATCACGGGAGGGGCCGTGCCGTACCCGCGAAGGTCCGAGCTGAACACAACATCTGCTCTTTCAGAGGTCATCGCGAGGGCGAAAAAGCCCCCGTCCAGAGCGTTGATCGAACCCGTCAGCCAACCGCCTTCGGCCCGGAGCGGTCCTTGCACCGGGGCGGTCAAACGCCGTGTCACGTCCCAGCCGTCTTCGGTCCACTCGAGGACGTGAACACCGCTGACGTCCCCGACCGCTGCCGTGGTGCCGTTGAGGGCCACCGGCATGGCAGGCGAAGCGCCTGATGGCATCCGGTGGGCTTGCGAAGGCGAGGTTGGGCGGTGGTCCTCGCCCAAGGGAAGCCACTGGACGAGGCTGGATCTTTGGGTTTGGAGGTGCACGAGCAATCCGCCGTTGATCGCCAACGGCGCATGACGGATGGCGCCCTCAAGTTCGATGAACGACGGAGCCTCCCCTGGCGTCCAACTCCACAACCGACCGGATTCATCCCCAACGTGCACCGTACCGTTGACCATCGTGGCTGGATTCCTCCAACCGAGGCCTGTTTCTGTCGCGTGCAGCAACGTGCCGTTGCTTGGGCAACGCAACTCGACGCCGTTTCGCGTGGTGATGAGCAGGCCCTCGTCAACCACGACGGGGGTCGCGGTCAGCCCCCAACCTTGGACCGTCGTGTTGGCCTGCCACAACGGGAGGCCTGCGTCCGAAGAACGCGCTTCGAGCAGACCGCTCGACCATGCAATGATGACCTGTTCGGGCCACGAGCCACAGGCCGAGGAGCCTGCTGGCATCAGCACCACATCGGCCATGTCGGGCTGCATGGTCGCTTTGCCTTCGATGACCCACCTCACCGCTCCATCCTCGGCGTAGGCGCGAACCATCGGCGGCGAGGTCCCATCAAAGGTTCCTGAAGAACGGATGAGGACGTGGTCGTCCATCACCAAGGGCGCGGTCGAGACATAGCCTCCAGGAACGGTAAAGTTCGCTGAAGCAAGGGGTGCAAGAAGCAGGGCGAAAAGCACCAGAACAAGCCTGCCTCTCACGAGAGCACCTGCTGAATGGCGGCTTTGAGGCGTTCGCTGACCTCACGGCCGTCGGCACCCTTNGCNGCCCCCATCACCACNCCCATCAGCGGCCCAATGGCGCCGAAACCGCGCTCCTTCACGAAGTCCAACCGCTCAGCAATGATGNTGGCAATGATGCCGTCGAGGTCAGCGACCTCNGTGGGCACGTGACCCTCGGCCTCAGCCCACGCGACCAAGGTCGTGCGATCTGCGCCCTTCGGGAAGGAGGCTGTGGCGGCCTTCACGCCCTCACGCGACAACGCGCCTTCCTCGCGAAGGTCAATGAGGTCAACCAGGAATTCCGTTGGCGCATTTTCGTGTTCGAGCATCAGGGTGGCGAAGGCTTTGGCCGGCCGCTCACCAAGATGTTCGAGGAAGCGGTCGTCCAATTCACGTGCCAGGATCTGCTCGCGCTGGTCGTCGGACAATCCCACGGGCGACAAGCGCTCCCGGCGCTCTTCGTTGCTCGGTGGAAGATGGCCGCTCAGCCGGGCCCATCGCTCCGCCCCGAGCGGCAACGGCGGCACGTCGGTCTCTGGATACATGCGCGCACCGCCGGGCAGCGGGCGCATCGGCCCAGTCGTACCGTCGAGCGGTGCCCCTTTGCTGACGGTGACGTTCCGTACCTCGCGAGGCAAACGGTGGTGCGCGAGCAGCGCGCGGTTTCGGACCGCTTCGAGCGCGAGGGAAGCTTGCCAATCCGGAGCCAAGCAGAGCACGAAGGCATCGTCCTGTGCAAGCAAAAGCGTCGAGCGAACCCCGTCAACCTCGGCTTCCGTGATGCCGTAGGCCGGAAGTTCATCGCTGTGGAAGACACCGCGTACGCCGGCGAGTTTCGCGGCTCCTGCGAGCTCTCGTCCGAGCCGAGGCAGCTGAGCACCTTCCTGATCGAGCGTTTTGGTGCCAAGCAGGCCGGCCAATCCTGGAAGTGACAGGGCAAGCATCACGTGACCCTGTGCAAGGCCGCGCTCGACCATGCCCGAGGTGCTCGAAGCAAAAACGGAGGACACGTCGTTGAGCACGTCAGGGAACCGAGCCGCCACGGCTTCGGCCACGCGCGCCTCACGCTCAGGATCGTCCGAGCGGCGGTCGGGGGGAAGAGCGTCCTGCCCTGCAGCTTCGCGAAGGGTGTTGGCCAAGCGGTAGAAGTGGAGTTGTCGAGCCATTTCCAAGCGAACGATGCGTGGAATCCAGCCAAGGTCTTGGCAGCCCTTGATCTCCACGCGGTCCCCACACGCGATGCTGACGTTCAGGTCCTGACGGATGGAACCAAGCCCGCGACGAACGCGCCGCGTGCGGCGCAGAACCGCGCCAAGAGCACGCGCGGTGGATTGGGCGTGATCGGGTGTTTGCACGTCTGGGGCCGTGGCGATCTCGATCAGCGGCAGCCCCAGGCGGTCGAGGTTGTACGACACACGCTCACCAGAATCGGTGTCCACGGTGCTCAATTTCCGCGCGCTGTCCTCTTCGAGGCAGATGACGTCAACGCCAACCGGGCCTTCAGGCGTTTGCAAGGTCCCGTCTTGGGCGACCAAGGTGGTCCGCTGGAAGCCGCTGGTGTTCGAGCCGTCCACCACGGTCTTGCGCATGGTTTGCATGAGGTCAACCGGACGGGCCTCCAACAAAGCCGCGACCGTGAGGGTCACGTCAACGGCGTCCTCGTCGAGCGGCAGAGGGGGGCGCTCGTCGAGTTCGATCAGGCCTGCGTTTGGTGACTGAACGTATTCGAAACTACGACGGCGCTTGGCTTCGAAGCGGGCGGCCACGTCCACCGCGCCGCCTTCGCCGCGCGCTGCCCGCAGTCGACGGCGGGTTCTCGGCCACGTTTCCGGAACGGTCTCCTCGGTGACGTCNTACAGGACGCCNGGTTGGCGNGAGTGNAGTTTCCCAGTAGCGAGTTGCTGATGCACCTCGATGCCGCACATGAAGCCCAGCGCGTCGGGGTCCAGCGCGTTGGCGTCGCTCACCTCGCCTNGGGGCTCCGCCATGCACAGGCCACGCACAGGTCGGATATGAGCGCCACCGTTGACCTCAGGCCACCATCAGGGTGTCGTAGCCGCGAGGACGNAGCAGTTTGCCTTCGGTGACCATGCGCTCGATGAGGTCCTCCGCATCGGAGCGCGAGAGGCCGTTCCGATCAAGATCGTTCAGCACCTCATTGAGGTCGGCAATGCCTTGATCGCTGCTGGAAGCAAGGTCCCGCACCGTGTCGAGGATGGTGCGCTCCTTGCTGCGTGCGGTCGTCTTCTTTCCGGTTTGGAGGGTGGTCTCGTCGAAGTCGTCGCCCATCAATTCCATCCGCCAGAGTTTGGTCAACCGAAGCGCTCGNTCTGCATCCTCCACCTCAACGGTGTCCGACAAGCGGATGCGNGCGCTGGCTTCNGCGAGCCTCGANATGCCCTCGATGGCNCGNGCCGTGATGGCGATGCTGTCGGAGCCAGAACCGCCTTGCTGNCGCGTTTCNACNTANTANNCCACCAGCATTTCACTGGCCTCCTTGGTGGGCTCNGGCTGGATGTTCCGCTTGGCGTACGCCACGTACTTCTTCACCAGGTTCGTGTCGAGGATTTCCTCGCCCTCCTTGTTGCTCGTGGCTTGACTGACGCCACGGCTCGGATCAAGGGCCGTGCCCTCCGCGATGAGCGTCTCGCTCGTGCCTGAGGCGCGCGTGGAGAGAATGTGGGCGGCGATGGCGGTGTCGAGTTCGGTCTTCGGCACGTCGGTCATCACCCAGATGACGTCGAACCGCGAAATCAGCGGCGGAGCGAGGTTGATCTGTGCGGTAAAGGGGACGTCGGAAATCGGTTGGAAGCGGCCCGCCTTCGGGTTCGCGGCCGCCAACACCGCACATCGGGTTTGCAGGCTGGCGTTGATGCCGGCTTTGGCGATCGAAATGCGCTGTTGTTCCATCGCTTCGTGCATGCTCGACCGGTCGCTGTCGTTCATCTTGTCGAACTCGTCGATGGCCGCAAGCCCAAGGTCGGCCAGCACCAGGGCACCGGCTTCGAGGGTCCATCGCCCGTCGGCGTTGGCATCCTGCACAGCCGCAGCCGTCAGGCCCGCAGCAGAAGCGGACATGCCGGACGTGAATCGCCCGCGAGGCGAAAGTTGGGCCATGTAGGAGAGGAGTTGCGACTTGGCCACACCGGGGTCACCCATCAGCAAAATGTGGATGTCGCCACGGCTTCGCGTCCCGTCGTCGTTCTTCCGAGAGACGCCGCCGAACAGTTGGAGCATCAGGGATTGCTTCACCTGGGCCATGCCGTAAATCGAGGGCGCGATCGACCGCGTGAGCACTTGGTAGATGTCCTTGCGTCGGGCGAGGTCCTTGATCTCCCGAACCTCTTCTTCGGTGATGACGATTTCCTCGAGCGGGACGTTCTGACGCTCAAGGGAGTGGATGCGGAGGAAGATGTCGAAGACGGGCGTGTCCTTGCCGCCCTTCCGCTGCGAGCGGATGAAGAGCACGCCGTTGGCTTTGACGCGGTCGCCAGGATTGAGTTGTCCACACAGGTCCTGCTCCGCGATGCACAGGATGCGCTCGGGCTGGATGCCGCCACGCATCTGTTCGGGAAGTTCCTGCAATTCGATGAACTGGGTGTTGATCAGGCTGGAATCCCGTTCGACCAGTGAAAANCGCGTCTCGCGTGCTTTCCTGTCGCAGCCGCCGTCGATGGGATCGCACAACATCGGCTGAATGAGTTCCTGCTCGTTCGGTTGATTCACGGTGCTGAGGTGACCGCAAGCGGAGCATCGGAAGGTCGCGATGTAGATGCGGGGNCGGACCCCGGAGATNTTCGTGGTCACCGCGTCGATGGAGAGCATCTGACCGAGGTCCTCTGCACGAAGGTGNGAAATNGCNCGNGTTTGGTCCGAAGGCAGGTGAACGATGCGAATGAAGGGGTCCATCGCGCCGTGGCCTTCGTCCACCAGCACCTGCTTCACCGCTTGCTTCGAGGCCTCGAGGTGAAGGTCGGGTTGGACGAGGAGGCTCTGTGCGAAATCGAGGTCCCAGCGTTCGAGGTCGCGGTACGACACCTCGACGCTCTGTGTGTCGGGCCACTCGACGGCGAGGTTGTGCAGCGCCTCGTTGAACAAGTCACGCAGCAGCGATTCCCATCGGGTTTGGAGGTCGGCTTCGTGCATCGGAATCATGGCCTTACCTCCGGACTTGGGCAATCTCCGTCTTCGGGACATAAGCACTTCCCCGCCGGCGAACCACCCCCTGGCTTCCACTGGAGATGATGGCGACGCGCACGGCCTCGTTCCTGCCGCAATACGTGGTTCCTCTCCCCAGACGCCGGAGGGTATGAGCGGGGACGCATGCCCCTTCTTTCGCACGACCTTCCTTGAGGGAGCATTCATGGGACGCGTGCAAAACCTCCGTGCATGAGCGACGCGATGGACTACGCCAGTGCTGGGGTCGACATCGACCTTGAGGGCAGTGCTGTGGCGTCCCTCATCGGCGCCCTTGGTCGAAGCGTGCGCACGCCCGGAACGCCGGGCGCACCGGTGGACTTGCCGGGCGGCTTCGGCGGCTTGCTGGAGTTTGGCGACCATCTCTTGGCGATGGCCACCGACGGCGTGGGCAGCAAGTTGCAGATCGCCTCGAGCCTCAACGCCTGGGGCGGTGTGGGCATCGACTGCATGGCGATGAACGTCAACGACCTCTTGTGCGTCGGCGCTGAACCCATGGCTTTCGTGGACTACATCGCGGTGCCCAAACCTGATCCCGAGGTGCACGCGGCCATCGGCGCCAGCCTCGCTGAAGCGTGCCGCCGCGCCCGCGTCACCCTTGCCGGAGGGGAAACGGCGAGCTTACCCGGCATCGTCACAGAAGTCGACCTCTCAGGCACCGCCCTTGGCTTCATGGGACGTGACCAAGCCATCACCGGTGAACACGTGCAGGCCGGCGACGTGCTGATCGGTCTGCCTGCCTCCGGCATCCACTCCAACGGCTACAGCCTCGTGCGCCGCATCATGGAGCACGTCGGTGCAGATCTGGGCGCCGCGGCGCCCTTCGATGCCGTGGTCGAAGGACGGAGCATCGAGCGTTTTGCGACCCAGGAGAGTGAAGCCCCCACCCTAGGCGAGGTGCTGCTCAACCCGACGCAAATCTACGTCGATCCGGTCATCGACCTGCTCAAGCACCTCGATGACGGCCACCTTGGTGGCCGATCGAGCGTCCGTGGCCTGTGCCACGTGACCGGCGGTGGCCTGTCCAACCTCTTGCGGCTCCACCCGACCCTCGGTTGGCGCATCGATACGCCCTTGCCCGTGCTGCCCGAATTTGCATGGCTGCAGGAAGCCGGTGGCGTCGAAACACGTGAGATGTACCGGACCTTCAACATGGGCATGGGCATGGTGCTCGCTGTGGATGCGGCTCACGCGCAAGGCGTCGCTGCATGGTTGACGGAGCGCATGCCCGGCAGCGCCGTGGTCGGCAGCGTCGTCGAAGAAGAGGCGCCAAGCGTGGTCCACGTGCCGACCGGGTCGACCTTCAGCCACTACTGAGCATCACTCAGCTTCAGCCGCGCCTGTGAGCATCATCGATTCAGGAGCCGAGGTGCTGGCACCGCGAATCTTGCTCAGCGGGAAGAGCAGGCAGAACTGCAACGCTGCGCCTATCAGGAAGAGGTTGGGGAAGTCGCCCCCAAGAGCCTCGAGGACCGACGGTGAGAGGAGGGTGCCCGACAACGCGCCCACGTTGATGAGCGTCATGTAGAGGGAAAATTGGGTTCCACCGAGGTCGCTTTCGGTGAGGCTCATGAGCAGGGCGATGACGTTGTTGCCGACGATGCCCCAGATGAAGGTCCACACGATCCACACGAGGGTCATGACGCCAGCGTCGCCCCATTGTGACCGGCCCGCGGACCACAGGGTGGTCAGCGACGCACCGACGATGATGCCCCACCAGAGCACGGTCTTGATGCCGAAACGGCGCCCGAGTTCCCCGCCGGTCAAGACGCCAAGCAAGGTGGCCAAGGTGATCAAGCCGCCCTTCAAGGCGAGGTATTCGGTGTCGCTCCAGCCGAGCTCCTCGATGAACAGGAAGGGGAATTGGATGTCGATGAGGCCCATACCGGCGCCCATGCCGCCGCCAATCCACATCATCACGGCGAAGAGCAACGCCCACGCG
>NZMM01000069.1 GCA_002694585.1 Methanobacteriota archaeon | reverse complement strand
CGACTCGAGCTTCGGGGTGACGGAGCCACAGCAGGCGTCGGCCAGCGGACGATGGCGCTACGGAAGGAACGGCCTTGGCCGATGGACCATGCCACGAAGAGCGCGGCCAAGGCCACCGGCAGCGCGGTGCGCAGTCCAGCAGCGTCGACGATCATGAGCAGAACGCCGGAAAGCACCGCACCAACCGCCAAGGGCAGGATGAGCACGGTCACGAACGTCCAGGGTGAACTCCCTTTCTCAGCGACGACCCATCTGCGAAACGTCGCATGGTCCGCCATGCCGGCCACTGCAGCGTAGGACATGCCCATGCCAACGAAGGCCGCCGCCACTTCGGTTTCCAGTTCGCGTACGTTGCCGACCGTCACGAACAGCGCGATCACCACCGCGAGAAAGCCAACCAAATGTGGGGCCGTGGCGGGGGCAGTGAGGGTTCGGATCAGCCCGAAGAGGGTCAGGGGGGGCTCCTCCACGTCCTCCCCGTCCATCGCTCCATGATGGAACGCTCTGCCTTTGAACGTGCGGGGAGAACGGTCATCAAGGACGGGCTGAACCAACCCATCATGGCCCGTCCGTCGAAAGCGCACCGTCCAAAACGACGGTGGATCGGCGTTGAACTCGGTCCACGCTTCACCTCACGCCAGGACATCGAGCAAGCACTGGCCGATCTTTTTCCCGTCAAGGTCCGCTTGATGGATGCTGTTCCCGCGGCGAAGCGTGACCATGACGTTGGTCTGGCCATCCTTGGCGTGACCCTGGCGGTGGCACCGACCGTTCGTTCCGTCCTTGAGGACGCATCAACATGGCTGGACCACGGCATGCGCGGCGTGACCACCTCAGGCAAGATCCGCCTCGTTCGAGAACGCCTTGGCTTGCCGCGACCGCCACGACGTTGATGAATCAGAGCGGTCAGGGGCNCGNATGGGAGCCGGGGGCGACGCACCACCGCTTCGNGCACAGGANGTCCTGATGCTGGTCGGCCTCAGNCTCTTGGTCGGCAGCATCGTGATGCTTGCATGGGACGACCCCGTCCCTTTTACTGACGAAGAGGGAATCTCAGGAAACGCCCGACTTGGCGGTGGCGACTCGGTGGACATGACCTACATCATGGACCAAACCTCTGTGGTCACCATCCGCTTCCAGCTCGAGGGCCAAGAGGAGGTGCTCATCACCGAGGCTGTGGCTGCGGGCGAAACGAACACCGCGACCTTTGACGTGACCGAACGAGGGAGCGTGTCGTGGTCGATCACGGTGTCNGAGGGCACAGGCGAGGTTGACGTCGACCTCAAGCGTGGAGCCATCAGCATGGTCTGGGCGCCGCTCCTCGGGGCGGTCCTCGTCGGCTATGCCGTCGTGCTTTCACGGCAAGGGGACGGGGNCTCGGCAGATGCGGAGAGCCTTGATGCAGAGTTGCTCGAGTGAGCCTCAGGGCCACGACCGCCAAAGCACGGCGTCCAGGTCGNGAATTGGCGCTTGACCGCCTTCCATGCNCAAGCCACCATGTTCGTCCATGCTTGTGGGAACGAGCTCTTTGCCGTCGCTGTCGGTCATCCCCAAACGTCGCGCTGAGGCACGGTAGGCNAGGACGGCTTCNTCGGCCANCAAGCGCCGACCGTCCGTGCTGGCAAGATCGGCCAAGCGACTGCACAAACGAGCGCTCAGCGCCGCGTGAAGGGCAGCCGCTGTGGTGCCTTGCACGAAGGCACGGGGGGTGCCGTCCACGTGAGCAGGTCCTTCGGTCAGGTTGAGCCCCAAGCCGGCCACAATGCGTGTGTTTCTTCCGTGCTGCCTCGATTCGATGAGCCACCCGCCGATTTTGGCGGGAGCTCCCCGGTCGAGCAACAGGTCGTTGGGCCACTTCAAGAGAAGGTGCTCGCTTTCATCGCAACCGAGATCGACGAGCGCATCACGCGTGGCGAGGGCACACGCCGCTTGCAGCAAGCCGTGGGGAGGCAGAGGGCCTTCGCCGTCAAAGAGGACCCATGAACCCGTCAGGTCTCCGGGACCGGACCACCACGTCGCCTCACGTCGACCTCGACCGTTGCTTTGCTCTTCCGCGCGCAGGGAGTCTCCAGTGTTGCGCGCCCCTTCCATGAGGTCGGCGTTGGTGCTCCCGGTGGAAGCAACGAGGCTGGAGGTTGCGCGAGGCCATGCTCGCGCCANGATCAGCAGGCGGAGTTGCTCTCCGTCCTCAAACGCGAGGCGAGCCACGGTNGAGCACGTCCACCCNCGTAGGGTTGCGTCACGCCGNAGGGACGCAACCGCCCGNTCNTGAACCACGAGGGCAGCGCGGAGGGTCGCGTTCACCGAGACATCGTCCAATCGAGCCAGGAGCGCGTGTCCTGAACCCTCTGGATCTGGATCGGACAAGCCGGCCTCTTCGAGGGGTCCAAGGTGCGCCTGTCCGTCTTCGATTGGCGGCAGGTACGGCGTGTTCCACACCACAAGGTCTGCTTTGGCGAGCAAGGAAGCGTCGAGGTCGCCAACGTCGGCTTCGCGGATGCGACCAGCATAGCCGTGCGAGGAGAGGGCGTGCCGCGTGGCCGCGACCGCGTAGGGGTGGACGTCNCATCCGCTCACGTCCCAACCGTCAGCGGCCATTTGGAGCATGATNGCGCCGCTGCCGACGCCCACTTCAAAGACGGAACGCCCATGCCCAGCGCCCTGNTTGGCGAGCCATCCGGCCANAAGGTCGGTGTCNTCTCTTGGTGGGTAGACCGTGTGCGGAATGACGAGGTTCCACGGGCGATCTCTTGCGTCAACCCAACGGGCCTCAGACGGGGGTCGTTCAAGCCGACTCCGTTCGGCCTCAGCATCGTCCGGGGCNAAGGGGGCGTTCATGCGGTCCATGCTGCCCACCACAGGTGCTATACATCAGGGTGCTGCGAGGGGATTTATCATCGAGNGGCGACGGAATCCGACACACGGAATCTTCATAAANGGAGGTCCGGTCGGACGCTCGCCCAAGATGCGCATTGGGCCTGTAGCTTAGCCAGGTAGAGCGTCGGGCTTTTAACCCGATGGTCGCGGGTTCGAACCCCGTCGGGCCCGCCTGGACAGGCTTCAGGTCCATCGTTCACGGGCCAAAGGCGGGGATAATTTGGTCGTGAAAAGCGCAACGAAAAAGCGCCTTATTGAACTCGGTGTTGAGGAAGAGGCGGCCCACAAGTTGGCCACCGACCGCAACATGGCGGACATCAAGAAGATGAGTCCCGACGAAGTCGCCTCCTGCCTCAGCGTCTCCAAAGAGAGCGACGTGCACGCCAACGTCATGCGNATCATTGCCGACCAGGGTTCCCGTCGTCGCGCACAGAAGAAGAGCCGCAAGCTCACCATTCGCGCCAAGGCCATCGACGACTACGATCGTCCCGAGGTCAGCATCCGCTTCAACCCCCTGAACCACGCGATGGTACCTCACCAGGAACTGCTTGGTGCCCCGAACATTTCCAGCGAAGAGCAATTCGCGGTGGAAGCCGAAGAACTCGAGCCGTGGGACCTCGTCCGCGAGGACCCCGAAACCGGTGAGCACCGCCTCGCCAAGGAACTGCTCCCGAAGATCCTCATCACTGACCCCGTGGTCCAAGTCATCAAGGAAGCCGCAGAAGCCCAAGACGTGGCTGCCCTCGCCGCCAACCCCGACCACAAGCCGCTGGCTTCGGGTTGGATCGCCGACCGTGTCCTCAAGGTCGTTCGGAAGTCGCCCTCCGCTGGCGTCGCCGTCGCCTATCGCCTCATCGTGGAGGGGAGCTGAACCGGAGGGAGCATCATGCAGGAGATTATCGAAGCCTACTTCCGCGAGCGCAGTCTCGTGAACCATCAAATCGCGTCGTACGACGATTGCATTCCCTCCGGGGAAAACCTTCCATCGCGCATGGAGACCATCATCCGNAACATCCGCGTCGGNACNGACGAGGAAATCGAGGACGAAGAGGGCGGATTCATCCGCCTCGACGTCGCCGANCAAGACATCGTCATTCGCCTGAAGAACGTCCAACTCGGCGAACCCATGACCAAGGAAGCCAANGGNTCAGAACACCCCTCAACCCCGATGGAGTGCCGTCTGCGCAAGCTGACCTACTTCTCNCCGGTCACCATTGACTTCACCATTTACCGCAACGGCGTTCCNGGGAACCCAGAGAAGGCGGTCCAGGTCGGCAACATGCCGATCATGGTGCGCTCCAAGCGCTGCAACCTGCACCCCAACCACATCGCCGGTGACCGCGTGTTGGCCCCGACCACGTCCCATGACGACATGGACGCATGGCACGGGCTGCTCCGCACCAAGGGCGAAGACCCCCTCGACCCCGGTGGTTACTTCATCATCAACGGCACCGAGCGCGTGCTCATCTCGATGGAAGACCTCGCGCCAAACCGCGTGACCGTGGAGATCAACAAGCGTTACGCCAAGCAGACCGAGGTCGCCAAAATCTTCTCCCAAAAGGACGGTATGCGCAAGCCCCTCACCGTCGAGAAGCGCCGTGACGGCATGCTCATGGTGAAGGTCAGCACGGCCGGCACGACCGCCATCCCCGTGGTCCTGCTGATGCGTGCCCTTGGCATCGACAACGACCAGGAGATTTTCACCGCCATTGCAGGCCCCACTGAGACCTTCAAGTACATCGTGGCCAACATTAACGAAGTCAACGACAACGAAGAGTACAACACGATGAACACCCAAGAAGCTCACGAGTGGCTCCAGAAGAAGTTCGCCGCCGGCCAGCAGCGTGAGTACCGAGAGCAGCGCGTCAACCAACTCCTCGACCGTGAGCTCCTGCCTCACCTCGGCGACACCGCCGCTGACCGCAAGAAGAAGGCCATTTTCGTGGGCCGCATCGTCCGTCAAGTGCTCGAAATGGCGCTGACCGACAAGGCGCCCAACGACAAGGACCACTACGCCAACAAGCGCGTTCGCCTTGCCGGCGACCTAGTCGAGGACCTCTTCCGCGTGTCCGCTGGACAACTCGCTCGCGACCTCAAGTACCAACTCGAGCGCCACCACAACCGCAAGCGCGAACTCCGCATCAGTTCCTGCCTCCGCCCTGATGTGCTGACCTCCAAGATCATGCACGCACTGGCCACCGGGAACTGGGTCGGCGGACGCAGCGGTGTGAGCCAACTTCTGGACCGCACCACTTTCCTGTCTGCATTGTCGCACATGCGCCGCGTGACCAGCCCGCTGGTTCGCAGCCAACCCCACTTCGAGGCACGTGACCTGCACCCCACCCAATGGGGTCGTCTGTGCCCCAACGAGACCCCTGAGGGTCAGAACTGTGGTCTGGTCAAGAACGCCGCCCAGATGATCGACGTCTCCGAGCAGGTGGACGACACCATGATTTGCGGACAACTCGACGACATGGACGTCTACCAGCCCGACGACTGGACGAACGGTGACCGCGTTCACGTGAACGGTGACATCTACGGCATCCACGACAACGGGGTGAACCTGGTCAACCAGTTCAAGAACGCCCGCCGTCGCGGCCTGATTCCTCCTGAGGTCTCCATCCGTCACGACGCCGAAAACCGTGACATCTTCATCAACACCGACAAGGGCCGTATCCTGCGCCCCTTGCTCATCCTCCACGACGGTGCGCCTCGCTTGACGCCGGGTCATCTTGAGGAACTCCGCAGCGGCGAAACCACCTTCGGCAATTTGCTCACCAAGGGCATCATTGAGTGGGTGGACGCTGAAGAAGAGGAAGACCTCTTCATCGCCTCCCGCCCCTTCCTTCTCCCCGAGAAGGTCCCAGAAGGCAGCGAGCACGCCGGTCGCCCCGTGACCAGTGAGAACGTCAACTGGACCAACATGGGACAAGTCAACGCTAGCAGCGCCGTCCTCGAGGCCAAGGTCCGCTTGCCCAACGGCGAATGGGGGACCTCCACCTTTGAGGTGGAACTTGAGTACAGCAACGAGCACACCCACTGTGAGATTGACCCACAGCTGATGCTCGGCGTGTGCGCATCGCTCATCCCCTACCCCGAACACAACTCGACGCCTCGCGTGACCGGCGGTACGGCGATGGTCAAGCAGTCCCTCGGACTGCCCAGCGCCAACTACCGCCTCCGCCCCGACACCCGTGCGCACATCCTCCACTACCCGCACCGCTCGATCACGAAGACCGATGCGATGAGCACCACGGGCTTCGACGAGCGCCCCGGCGGTCAGAACTTCATCGTGGCCATCATGTCCCTGCACGGCTACAACATGCAGGACGCGGTCATCATGAACCGCGGCTCGGTTGAGCGTGCCCTCGGTCGTTCGACCTTCAACCGCACCTACAACGCCGAACGCAAGCGTTTCCCAGGCGGTCAAATCGAAGAGATCGAGAAGCCCGGTTCCTCCCTGCAGGAAGTCAAGGGCCTCAAGCCCGAGTCCTCCTACCAGCACCTCGAAGGCGACGGTCTGCCCGTGCCCGAGACCCACCTGGCCGGTGGCGACGTGCTCGTCGGAAAGACCAGCCCGCCCCGCTTCCTCGAAGAATCGGGTGGCGGCACCTTCCTGCAGGCTCAGGAACGCCGCGAATCCTCGATGCTCGTGCGCCACGGCGAGATGGGCCACGTGGACAACGTCTACGTGACCGAGTCGCTGGACAGCGGCCGTCTTGTCCGCGTCATCGTGCGCAGCCACAAGGTGCCCGAAGTCGGCGACAAGTTCGCATCCCGTCACGGCCAGAAGGGCGTGATTGGTCGCCTGCTTGACCCTGAGGACATGCCGTTCACCGAAGACGGTGTGGTCCCTGACCTCATCATCAACCCTCACGCGATTCCGTCGCGCATGACCGTCGCCCACGTCCTTGAGATGATCGGTGGCAAGGTCGGTTCCATGGAAGGCCGCCGCATCAACGGAACCGCCTTCCGCGGCGAAAAGGAAAGCAGCCTGCGTGACGCCCTCGTCCGCAACGGCTTCGACCATTCCGGCCGCGAGCGCATGATCAACGGTGAGACCGGTGAAGCCTACCCGGCCGACATTTTCGTCGGCTGCATCTTCTACCAGCGCCTGCACCACCTCGTGTCCTCGAAGATTCACGCCCGCTCCCGCGGTCGCGTGCAAATCCTCACCCGTCAGCCCACCGAGGGTCGCGCCCGCCAGGGTGGTCTTCGGTTCGGTGAGATGGAGCGTGACTGCCTCATTGCGCACGGTGCTTCGATGGTCATCAAGGACCGTCTTCTGGACGAGTCCGACGGCATCGACCTGTACGTCTGCCAAGAATCCGGTCACATTGCGTGGTACGATCCAAAACGGAACACGTACGTGAGTCCCATTGCAGGGGACGGTGCGGAGGTCTACAAGGTGCAGACCTCGTACGCATTCAAGCTGCTGCTCGACGAGATGAAGAGTCTCGGAGTGGCCATGCGCCTTGAACTGGAGGACCGCCGATGAGTCGAAAGAGCGTGCTGATCCCGAAGCGAATCGCCTCGATTCGCTTCAGCCTGATGGACCCTGCCGAGATCCGCAAGATGTCGGCCGTTGAGGTGAAGACGCCGGACACCTACAAGGACGACGGCCACGCCTACACGCAAGGTCTGATGGACCCACACATGGGCGTCATCGAGCCTGGTATGATCTGCCCCACGGACAACTGCAAGTACGACGAAAGCCCGGGTCACTTCGGGCACATCGCGCTTGAGCTCCCGGTCATTCACATCGGGTTCGTGAACCTGATCAAGACCGCGCTGAAGGCCACGTGCAACTCCTGCCACCGCATTCTGCTTCACGACGCCGTCGGCACGCACCCTGCCAACCCCGAGTTGAGTGAGCAGGACTACTACCGCCACCGTGTGCACGACATCATCACCAAGCACGGCGTCGGTTCCACTGAGTTCGCCAAGATCATCAAGGACATCGAGAAGGTGACCTCTGGTGCAAAGCGCAAGACGTGCATGCACTGCGGCAAGCCGCAAGGCAAAATCATCCTCGAGAAGCCGACCAACTTCAAGGAGAAGATCGGTACACCCGGCAGCGGTAAGGAGACCGAGCGCAAGCTCAACGCCCGTGACGTGCGCGAGTGGCTCGCCGCCGTGCCCGATGAGGACCTGATCTTCATTGGCATGCACAAGACCAACCGCCCCGAATGGGTCATCCTCAAGGTGCTGCCTGTGCCTCCGATTACCGTCCGCCCGTCCATCACTCTGGACAGCGGTGACCGCTCTGAGGACGACTTGACTCACAAGCTGGTCGACGTGCTTCGCATCAACCAGCGCCTCCGTGAGAACCGCGACTCCGGTGCGCCTCAACTCATCGTTGAGGACCTGTGGGAACTCTTGCAGTACCATTGCACCACCTATTTCGACAACCAAACCTCCGGCATTCCGCCGGCCCGACACCGCTCCGGTCGCACCCTCAAGACGCTCACGCAGCGCCTGAAGGGTAAGGAAGGGCGCTTCCGTTCCAACCTGTCCGGGAAGCGTGTGAACTTCTGTGCTCGCTCGGTCATTTCGCCCGACCCCTTCCTCGGGGTCAACGAAGTCGGTGTGCCAACGCGCATCGCCAAGGAACTCACGGTCCCCATCCGCGTGACCACGCGAAACCGAGAGGACATGCGTCAGATGATCCTCCGCGGTCCTGACGTCCACCCCGGTGTGAACTACATCATCCGTGGCGACGGCCGCCGTGTCCGTATCAACGAGCGCAGCCGCCTCATCAACGCAGGTTTCCGCTGTTTCAACCCCGAGTGTGACTCCGAGCGCACCCTCCGTCCTGACTTGGACGCGGTCATGCCCGCGCCCAACTTCCTGCCAGGTTTGGTCATCAAGTCGCTCATCATGCGCACGCAGACCGGCGACGAGCTGACCCAGTACAGCGTCGACGACGAGGCCACCTTGGCCAACCTCCGCGGCGAGGAAGCCGACGGCACCCCGCTCGCGGACGACGACCCCCGTGGCATCCTCCACCAGCGCTGGAAGTGGGAACTCAGCCAGGCCGACTCGCCTGACCCCGAGCCCTTCCCAGAGCACCTTAACGTGCTGTGCCCGCACTGTGGCTCTCCGACCGACGAGTGGGGCGACCACACCCGTGTGGACGATCGCTTGTCCACGGTGGACTGGAACGGCAACCCCAAGCCCGGTATTACCGTCGAACGCCACTTGATCGACGGCGACGTCGCGATCTTCAACCGCCAACCGTCGCTTCACCGCATGTCGATGATGGTGCACGAAGTCCGTGTGATGGAAGGCAAGACCTTCCGGTTCAACCTCGCTGTGTGCACCCCATACAACGCGGATTTCGACGGCGACGAGATGAACCTCCACGTCATCCAGTCCGAGGAAGCCCGTGCAGAGGCCAAGATCCTCATGCGTGTGCAGGAACACATCCTGACGCCCCGCTACGGCGGTGCGGTCATCGGTGGCATCCACGACCACATCTCAGGCGCATACTTGCTGACCCGCGGTGGAGAAAACGGCCTCATCCTCAAGCGCAATGCGCTTGAGATGCTCGGCTACATCAACTACCGTGGCGACCTGCCTGAAACCGTCGAGAACGACGCTGGCGAAGCCTGTTTCCGTGGCGAGGACCTGATGTCGCTCATCATCCCCGACAACATTCACATGCGGTTCCGAAGCCGTTCCCTCGACGACGTGAAGGTCCACAACGGTCAGATCAGCGGAACCCTCGACAAGCGGGCCATCGGTGCGGAAGACGGCCGTCTCCTCGACGCCATCATCCAAACCAACGGTCCGAGCCGCGGTGCTGAGTTCCTTGACCAGTTTACCCGCCTGACCATCGGCGCGTGCACCTCGCTCGGTTTCACCACCGGCATCGACGACGAAGACCTCTCCGAGGACGCCATCGCCGGCATCGAGAAGGCCAACGACGAGGCCCGCATCGCGGTCCGTGCAGAACTCGAGAAGTTTGGTGAGGACGGTCAGGATTACGAGACTCGACCCGGCCGAACGCCCGTTGAGACCCTTGAGGAGAACATCATGATCATCCTCGATCAGGGCAAGCAGGCCGCCGGTGACGTGGCGAAGGACGAGTTGAACCGCTCCGGGTCCACCAACGCGGCCGTGAACATGGCCATCTCCGGCGCCCGTGGTTCCATGGACAACCTGACGATGATGGCCGGCTCCATCGGTCAAGCCAAGGTGCGTGGCCGACGCCTCGAGCGTGGTTACGAGGACCGTGTGTTGCCTCACTTCAAGCGCGGCGACAAGGGTGGCCGCCAGAAGGGCTTCATCGCGTCTTCGTTCAAGCGTGGCCTCCAGCCCACGGAGTTCTTCATGCTCTCCGTGTCCGGCCGTGAGTCCCTGGTCGACACCGCGGTTCGTACCGCAAAGTCCGGGTACATGCAGCGCCGTCTGATCAACGCCATGGACGATCTCAAGGTGTACAACGACGACATGTTGTCTGTGCGCAACACGGCGAACCGCATCATCCAGTTCTCCTACGGTGAGGACGGGATTGACCCCTCCCGTGGGGTGCACGGTTCACCGTTCAACATCGACATCGTTGTCGACGACGCCCTTGGCACCGACGGTGCGATGGAAGTCGACCACGACTCCTACGACCGTGACGAGCAAGAAGACGACCTCGGCGGCTGGGAATTCGAAGCCGAAGAGAACGACGGAGGTGAGAACTGATGGTTGTCAAGAGCGCCACCAAGAAGAAGCTGATCGACCTCGGTGTGGCCGAGAACTTCGCTCACGCCCTGGCCAACGACCGCAAGTGGGACGAGGTCAAGGTGCTCGCCGTGCAAGAGATTGCGCAAGCGTGTGAAACCGATTCGGAGACCGCTGCGAAAATCCTCACGCTGATTGAAGGAGCCTCGCGCAAATCCAGCGACGGCGACAGCGATGGCGGTGGCCCAACCACCAAAATCACCCTTCGTAAGAGCCGCAGCCGCCGCGTCAAGGCCGACGTTGATCTGCAGGGCTACGACGAGGGCCGCAAGATGCAGGCCCTCCGCTCTGAACTCGCCGACGATCCTGTGTATACCGCGCTTGAGAAGGCCGCCGACAAGGCCGGTCTTCAGCTGACGGTTCGCATCCTCAACGATCTGGCGGACGCCGTGCTGAAGCGTGGGAAGAAAAAGCTCACCGCGGCACAAGCCGGCAAGGTCATCGCTCGCGCCGAGACCGAACTGGCGAAGTCCCGCATCGACCCCTTCGAAGCCGCGGGCATCGTGACGGCTCAGTCGCTCGGTGAACCCGGCACGCAGATGACCATGCGTACGTTCCACTACGCCGGTGTGGCCACGGTCAACGTGACCCAAGGTCTGCCCCGCATCATCGAGATCGTCGATGCACGCAAGGTGCCCAACACCCCGACCATGAAGATCTACCTCAAAGAGGGCATCAAGGCCACAGCAGAGGACGCACAGAAGCTGGCGGCTTCCCTTGAAGTCACCACCACCGTGAACATCGCGACCATCGAAACCGACGTGGCCCAGCGGCGCCTCGTCCTTCACCTCAACAAGGCCAACATGGCGCAGAAGAACATGACCGGTGCGGAAGTGCGTGAGAAACTCACGCGCGCCACCCGCCTTCACGTCATCGCGAACAAGGAGAAGAACCCCACCGTGTTGACCCTTATCCCGAACGTGCACAGCGCTGAGGACCTCGACACGCTGGCTGAGAACCCGCCCTCGTACACCATGCTCCTGCAGCTGGAAGAGAAGATCCGTGACCTTCGCCTGAAGGGCATCCCCGGTGTCGAGCGCGCCAACGTGCAGTTCAACGACAAGACGGGCGAGCACTACCTGGCCACCATCGGTTCCAACCTCGCCCGCATCAACGAGATCGAGGCCATCGACCGCAGCCGGACCTACACCAACAACATCATCGAAATCTACGACCAACTCGGCATCGAAGCCGCCCGGCAAGCCATCGTGGACGAACTGAAGGAAACCCTGGACGGGGCCCGTCTCGAAGTCGACGACCGCCACCTGCTGATCGTCGCTGACGTGATGACCTCCGAAGGCGAGGTTCGTGCCATCGGTCGCCACGGTGTCTCCGGAACCAAGCACAGCATCCTGGCCCGTGCCGCGTTCGAAGTGACCGTGAACCACCTCCTCAAGGCCGGCATCATCGGCGAGCGAGACCACCTGACCGGTGTCGCAGAGAACATCATCGTCGGACAGCCGATCGCCCTTGGTACCGGCAGCGTGGAACTCTTCTACGTGCCCGACGCCTGAACCTCACACCATGAGAAGCAACAGTGGAGAATGGACGTGAACCTATGGACCTAAGCCGACACCTCAAGACCGCAGCCAGCACTGGCCGACTTTTGTTTGGCCAGCGACAGACCCTCGACGCATGTGCCTCGGGCGAAGCCCGCCTCGTCATCGTCGCGGCCAACTGCCCGACCACCTACATCGATGACCTTGGTGCCGAGCACCCTGAGGTCACCGTGCACCGCGCGATGATGGTTAACCGCGACCTCGGCGTCGCGGTCGGGAAGCCGTTCAGCATCTCGACCATTTGCGTCGTTGATGCAGGGGACAGCGACCTGCTGACCCTCGAAAGCAACGTTTGAGCACGGAACAAAAGCCCCTATATGGGGTCCGGGCAGCACAGAACCATGGCCCGTGCAGCGTCAGCCACGTTCCTTGTCGTCTTGCTCTTGGCTTCCTTCGTTGGACCCCTTGCGTCGTATGACGAGGGTCCTGCGCCAATCCTTGATGAGGTCCAGGACGCTATGAGCACGTCTGGACGAAGTTCCACCAAAGGCTTCCTCACCTCTGGAGGGACCGGTTCGGCACAGGATTTGACCTTCTTCACCTCAGTAGACGCTCACGGCCAAGGCTCTCTGGCAGCCATGCGCTACACGGCGGACGTGACCTTCGGAAGCCAAACGGTATCCGCGACCTGTCCGTACACCCAGCAGCTTCAGGACCTCTGCGACGCTGCCATCATCGGTTTGACGGAGTCTGGCTCCTACGCGTGGGGCAGCGCCATCGACACCAGCAACGGGGCCGTTACGGGCATCAGCGTGGCCGCGGGTGCTGGCGGTGAGGCCTTCGTCGGCGGTGATTATGTCGGGAGCCTCGTGTTTGGCGGATCGCCGGCCTTTGCCTTCTCGCAAACCAACGAGGGTTTCGTGGCCAAAACGGACCCTACGGGCAACTGGATGTGGGGTGTCGGCTACACCACCATCGACGGTGGGTTTGGAGCGGTTTCAGTCGTGACCGACGTGGCCGTGGACATGTCAGGGAACCACTACGCAACCGGATACTTCGTCGGAGAAACGGATTTCGGTGGTCAATCGATTAACGTCAGTGACCTGCAAACCTTCGTGGCCAAGTACACCCAAGGCGGCGTGCTTGACTGGGTGATCGACGTCGGTGGTCTGAGCAACGACATCGGCATCGCGTTGACCGCAACCCAAACCGGCTCCGTTCACCTCGCAATGGTCACCAACAGCGCCAGCATCAACGCCGCTTCGACCCTCTACAATTTGGTCGGCTCGCAAGACGTCGTCCTGATGGAAATCGACCCCAGCGGGGCGGTTTTGTCGCTCGACGGCTACGGCGTGCCCAACGAGGTAACCTCGGTTGGCGCGCTTGAGTCCAACGCCCAAGGAGACATCTTCCTNGGTGGGAGTTTCAAAGGAAACCTCGCAAAATCAGGCTGGTCGATTTCNAGCAGCCAAGGCAAGAGCGACCTCTATGTGATCAAGCGCTCACAGAGCGGNACCGGCGACTGGGCGGTGTCCGGNGGCACCAGNGAAAACGACACCGTGAGCGGGATGGGCATCAACAGCTTGGACGAGGTCGTCATCGCGGCGTCATTGAGCGCCAGCGGAACCTTCGGCCCAAAGGCGACAATCCTCTCGGGCGGCTCCGATGCGGTGCTTGCCGGCATCACGAGCAGCGGTTCGTGGGATTGGGCCCAGCGCGTGGCCAGCACCCAGAATGATTACGCGTTCGATTTGGTGGTCAACATGAGCGACGAAGCGATCATGGTCGGCGGATTTGCGGGCAGCATCACCCAAGGTGGGAACTCCATCTCACCGACCGGCGCCATCGACGCGATGGCGTTCGGCTTCGATCCAGCAACCCTGATTGACACCGACGCCGACGGTGTGCCTGACGTGCGGGACAACTGTCCAACAGTCAGCAATCCAGGCCAGGGCAACACCGATTTCGACAGCGAGGGCGATGCTTGCGATTCCGACGACGACAACGACGGTTTGACCGACAGCTACCCCGACCTTTGCCCTCGCAACAGCCAGTACAACTGGACCTCCATGCAGGATTTGGAGGACCCGGCCAACTCCACCGACTGGGACAACGACGGCTGCCGAGACTCGCTTGAGGACGACGACGACGACAACGACGGGGTCCTCGACGCGGACGATGCGTGCCAGCACACGGGATACAGCCCACCTCGCCCGACCTGGGTGTCCAATTCAACCAACGACTTGGACGGTGACGGCTGCCGTGACTTCGACGAGGATCTTGACGACGACGGCGACGGATTTGAGGACGGTGCAGACGCGTGTCCGTCGGTGGCGGGGACCTCCACCTTTGGTGGTTTCACCGGTTGCCCGGACGGCGATATGGACGGCTGGGCGGACGTGCAGGACGACTGCCCAGAGCTAGCAGGCAACTCCACCGCGAACAACACCAACGCTTGTCCTGATCAAGACGGAGACGGGTGGGCTGACCAGCAGGACGCGTTCCCCTTCGAGGTGTCGCAGTGGTCCGATGTGGACGGTGACGGTTACGGCGACAACGAAGATGGCGTGACGCCGGACGCGTGCCCGACCTTTGCGGGGCTTTCCACCGTGGACCGCTACGGCTGCAACGATCCCGACGCGGACGGTCGTTCATCGCCCGACGCAGATTGGACGCTGGAGGACGGCGCGGATGCCTTCCCGACGGACCCCGCCCAATGGTCTGACCTCGACGGAGACGGCCTTGGTGACAACCACAACGACCCGAATTGGGACGACCGAAGTCCGTTTTGGCCGGGCGAGTACCTCGAAATCGTCGGCGACTACGACCGCTGTCCGGCCGTCGCGGGGAACTCCACAAAGTTGGGCATCTTGGGATGCCTTGACAACGACGGCGACGGTTACGACAACAACAACGATGCTTTCCCACGCGACGGCACGCAGTGGACGGACGAGGACGGCGACGGCTACGGCGATAACGCGGACGGGTTTGAGGCCGATGCGTGTCCGACCGTTGCCGGGAACTCCACCTTGGACCGCTTCGGCTGTGAGGACTACGACGGTGATGGATGGTCAGATCCCTTCGACGGCATCGGCACCGACGCAGCACCTGAGGACCCGACCCAATGGAGCGACGCAGACGGCGACTTCTGGTACGACAACCCAAACGGCAACTTCGCTGATGAATGCCCGAACGCACCGGTTGCCCAGGGTGCAGCCACCCGCTTGGAGGGCATCGACCGGAACGGTTGCCCGGACACAGATTTCGACGGATACTCCGACCCTGACGCGACCTACAACGCGTCCATGGGAGCCGACGCGTGTCCTGAAGACGGATACGACCCCTCCATCACCTCGACCGTGGACCGCTTCGGCTGCTTGGATTCCGACGGTGACGGCTACTCCGACCCCGATGCATCGTGGACGGTAGAGATGGGCGCCGATGCCTTCCCGAACGACCCGATGAAGTGGCTGCCGGANGTGGCGGAAGAGACCGGNGGCTCGTCCGGATCGTTCGGAACCGTCGCCATGATCGGCGGCNTCGTGCTGCTCATCGGTGCCATTGGTGCCGTGCTTGTGCTGCGTGGNCGAGGCGGCTCCGACCAAGACAAGGCGTGGGCATCNGCACCGGACGGCCTGCCTCCGCTGAACGCCATGGCGCCCGCCGTGGCGGTGCCACCGGGCTTGGCCATGCCGGCCTCAAACGTGGCCGTGCCCCCAGGCCTTGAGATGCCTGCAGCAGCACCGGCCCCTGCGCCCGCTCCGGCACCTGTGGTGGATCCGGCTGCGCTGTCGTACTACCAAGGCCTCTTGGCACAGGGTTACGACCCTGCGTCCGCCCAGATGTACACGCAGCAGTACTACCCCGGCTTCCAAGCCTAGGCTACGGCGCCAAGGGAAGCCTCTTGAGGCAGGGCTGAGCCCCCGGGCCATGCAATCCAGCACCGCGTCTCCCCCGTATCTGGTCGCCGACGATTCCCTTGCAGACTTTGGCCGGCTCGAAATCGGCATTGCTGAGCATGAAATGCCAGGCCTCATGGCCATCCGTGCCCGCTACGCACCCCAGCGTCCGCTTGAGGGCGTCCGCATCACCGGCTCCCTGCACATGACCATTCAGACCGCGGTGCTCATCGAAACGCTGAGCGAACTTGGGGCTGAAGTCCGCTGGGCGAGCTGCAACATTTTCTCCACCCAAGACCATGCTGCTGCGGCCATTGCGGCGAGCGGCACACCGGTGTTCGCTTGGAAGGGCATGAGCCTCGAGGAATACTGGGATTGCACCTACCACGCCCTGTCTCACGACGGTGACCAAGGACCCCAACTCATCGTCGACGACGGCGGTGACGCGACCCTGCTCATCCACAAGGGATACGAACTCGAACACGGCGACCGCTGGATTGATTCGGCCTCGGACAGCACCGAAGAAGCGGTCATCAAGGACCTGCTTCGCCGTGTCCACGAGGAGGATCCGACCCGCTGGACCCGCATGGTTGCCGACCTCGTCGGCGTGTCCGAGGAAACCACCACCGGCGTGCACCGACTCATCCAGCGCTTTGAGGAAGGCAAGTTGCTCTTCCCCGCCATCAACGTCAACGACTCCGTGACGAAGTCGAAATTCGACAACCTCTACGGCTGCCGCGAGTCCCTGGTGGACGGCATTAAGCGCGCGACCGACGTGATGATCTCCGGCAAGTTGGCCGTCGTCTGCGGCTTCGGCGACGTTGGGAAGGGATCTGCAGCAGCCCTGCGGGCTCAAGGTGCACGCGTGATCGTCACTGAAATCGACCCCATTTGTGCGCTTCAGGCGGCCATGGAAGGCTACACGGTCACCACCGTGGAAGACGCACTTGACACCGCGGACATCTTCGTGACCGCCACCGGAAACAAGGACATCATCACCTTGGATCACATGCGTCGCATGAAGGATCAGGCCATCGTCTGCAACATCGGTCACTTCGACAACGAGATTCAGGTCGAAGCCCTCCAGGGCGCCCAGGACGTTGGGCACCAGAACATCAAGCCACAGGTGGACCGCTACGACTTCCCCGAAGGACACAGCATCTACCTCCTTGCCGAGGGCCGCCTGGTTAACCTCGGCTGCGCCACCGGTCACCCCAGCTTTGTGATGTCCAACAGTTTTGCCAACCAAGTGCTGGCTCAGATGGACCTTTGGGCCAACCGCGAGCATGCCGAGATTAAGGTCAGCATCCTGCCCAAGCACCTCGATGAAGAAGTCGCCATGCTTCACCTCGAGCGCATCGGTGCGAAGCTTACGCCGCTCTCGAAGGACCAAGCCGACTACATTGGCGTTGAGGTCCAAGGACCCTACAAGCCCGAGGCCTACCGCTACTGAGCGATGCGTTGAGCCCTCGGTTGAGCCAAGGCGCACGCGTGCCGGTCAAGTGAGCACTTCGAGCAAGCGGTCTTGCTCCGCAGCACGGCGAAGTTCCATCGCGATACGACGGCCGCTGCTCA
>NZMM01000068.1 GCA_002694585.1 Methanobacteriota archaeon | reverse complement strand
CCGGTACCGATGAGCGGATGGACGTCGTCGTCACCAACCGTGGCAACGTCCCTTCAACGGTGGGATTGAACCTGATTGCGCTCAACCCAGACGGCACAACGGTGGACGGTTTCGAGCCCATTGACCGATTCCAGCGCGACGGTTGGACCGTGGCTTTGTTTGGCGCGCTTCCCACCGTCCCACTCCAACCCGGAGCATCACGCACCATCGAAGTCGGTTTGCTCGCCCCATGGATTGACGAGGGCCGTCTGGACGTGCGCCTGCGCGCCAACATCGGCGCCTCAACGGCAACCGTGGACCTCGCTGGGGAAATCGACCTCCAACGTGCGTTCGAGGTGACCGATATCACTGCCCGTTGCGCCGATCTGGAGGTTGAACGCTCATGCGAAGTGCGGGCCAACGTTCGAAATTCGGGCACGTATGACGATGCAGCAACCATTGAACTCGCCCTTGGTGAGGAAGCTCAAGGCATCGTGAACATGTCTGTTGGGACCGAGCGGCTGTCGCTTGCTCATGGCGACAACGAAGACATCGTGATCGCTCATCTCCGGGCTCACCCTGACGCCCTCGCGTTCCAGACGGCGACCCTTGACGTCTTCATCGGGCCGGAAGGAGCCACGCTTGACTTGGTGCAGAGCCTTGACCTTCGCATCGCACCACGTGTGGAATGGGTGTTTGAATCGGTGGTCAAAGAAGAGGACTCCCGCCAGCGCGTGTCCGTCACGGCGACCCTCCGCAACGACGGGAACGTGGTCGATGGCTTGGTCGTCAACATGAAGGCCTCACACGGCATGAACATGGGGTTGATTCCACCCGAGGGAGCGGTGCTCGAATCCGATGAGGAACCCGTGCGTTCCTTCGAAGTCGAAGGCTTGCCCATTGGGAGCAACATCACGCTCAGGGCTTGGTTTGACCTTCCAGCGGACGAGAGCGTGAACGGCACCGTCTATGTGAACCTCAGCGTTCGGTCCCGCTACGTCCCGGAGCAAACCTTCCAAGAGACCATTGTCGCACCATACCTCGGCGTCCCGTGGCAAGACAACGCGGTCGAGGGGGGTCTTGACCTCCAAGCGATTGCGGGGCAGGTATGGGGCTTGGTGCAAGTCACCTGGCACATCGTGCTCGCGGTTGGAATTGCGACCATTGTGCTCAACCGAGCTTTGGTCCGTCGTGCAGACCAACGTGCCGAGCGAGCTGAGATGAAGCCGGAAGCAAAACCCCCTGAAACCGCTGAAGATTGGATGGCGGGGTTCCACGCAGAGCGTGAACGGCCCGCGCCCGCGGTCAGTCAAAGCGTGGACGCAAGCGCGTTCCAAGAAGCGTTCAGGAACCGCTCCAACCCCAGCCCTGCACCGTCTCCCGCTCCACCAACGGCGTTGACGGACGCGGCGTCCATCGTCCTCGATGCCCGTACAAGTCAAGCCGCATCCGAGCGCCTGGATGCATTGGCCGCCAACCTTGCAGCACCCAAGGATGAAGCGACGGAGATCGACACGCTGCTCGACGATCTCGATTTGGGGTGAATCGATGCGCGTGGTTGGCGTGGATGAGGCAGGACGCGGCCCTTGCATCGGCCCCTTGTTCATTGGGGCGTGCTCTGTCCCGGAATCCGACATCCNCNTTCTNGAGGAGNTTGGCGTCACCGATTCCAAGCGCCTCCGTCCACAACAACGGGAACACATGGACGGTGAACTTCGAAGCCGTGCCAAACAGAACGGTTGGGGCATCGAAGTGCTGCCGCTCGCACCGACGCGGATCGATGCATCGGTCGAGGAGCAGGGCCTGAACCGGTTGGAAGTGGAAGGTTTTGTCGAAGCCATCCACGCGTTGTGGCTGGACGGAGAGGACCACCGCTTGGTGCTCGATGCGTGCGACGTTGATGCAGCACGGTTCGGTNAGAACGTGCAGTCTTGTCTCATGACGCATGGCCTCGAACCCGTTGAGATCGATGCCAAGCATCAAGCCGATGCGGAAGACAGGGTGGTCGGAGCCGCAAGCATCGTCGCGAAAGTGGCCAGGGATGCGTGGGTCCACTCGTTCATCGACCGCACAGGAATTGACATTGGTTCAGGCTACCCGAGCGACCCGAAATTGAAGCAAGCACTCCCTGAGCTGCTCTCAGAGGACCGACCGCACCCCGCATTGCGATGGTCATGGGCGACCACAAAGCGAGCCTGGTCTGTGCACCACGATGTCNCGATGCCGGTCCGAACCTCCACAGGCACCTCGGTGCAACGACGGTTGTTTGACCCACCATCCTCATGAAGGGCCCCCTGCAGCCCGTATTGAGCAGCATGACNTGGACGCCGGACGAGGAAACCCTGGCGTTTCTGCGCCTCGTCGCGTTGCAAAACGCCGTCGAATACAACGGAGAAGCCGTGGCTGGTTCCGTCGTCGGTCGCATCATGGGCATGCGGGCCGACCTTCGACCTCATGGCCGTGAGCTCGCCGCCGCAGTGGCTGCCGCTGTCGCGGAAGCGAATGCTTTCGTGGCCGAGCAAGGCTTGGAGGCCGCACAGCAAGAACTGGCGGCGATGGCGCCTGAATTGCTTGAAGCACGCCCCAAGGCGGAACGGCGTGTCGGACTCCCTGACTTGGAGGATGCGGAGGAAGGGAAGGTTGTCCTCAGNTTCGCACCCAACCCGAACGGGCCCCTGTCGTTTGGACACGCTCGTGGCTTGGTCATCAACGGAGCCTATGCAGAACGGTACAAGGGAACCCTCATCCTGAGGTTTGACGACACGGACACCGTCGTGAAGCCTCCCNTGCCCGANGCNTACGACACNATTCAACANGAAACCGAATGGTTGCTCGGCCGNCCGGCCGACCGCGTGATCATCGCCAGCGATCGCATCGACGTGTACCATGAACACGCCACNACCATGATTGAGCAGGGCTTNGGCTACGTCTGCACCTGCAGTGCAGAAGCCTTCCGCGAGTTCCGCGTTGGGCAAACCGAATGNCCCTGCAGGGGCGAATCTACGAACGAGCACACCACTCGGTGGCNAGGCATGCTCGGNGGCGCATANAAGCCGGGNGAAGCGGTCGTTCGTGTGAAAACGGGCATGGACCAACGCAACCCTGCCCTCCGTGACTGGCCGGCGCTGCGCCTGCAAGATACCGTGACCAATCCGCACCCCCGGCCAGAGGTCGCATCCAAGCACCAGGTCTGGCCGCTTCTCGACTTTCAAAGCGCGATTGAAGACCACCTGCAAGGCGTGACCCACATCATCCGAGGGAAGGACCTCATGGATTCCACGAGGAAACAGACCTTGCTCTACGAGCACTTTGGTTGGACTTACCCGAACACGATGTACTGGGGTCGCGTCAAAGTGCACGAATGGGGAGGATTCTCCACCTCAGCGATGCGAAAGGACATCGAGAGCGGAAGGTACGAAGGCTGGAATGATCCACGCCTCCCGACGTTGTCCGCCCTCGCGCGTCGCGGCATCCAACCCTCCGCACTTCGCGCATTTTGGCTTGAATTGGCCATCACGCAGAAGGACATCTCCGTGCCGTTGAGCAGCCTGTTTTCTCACAACACCAAAGCGGTCGACAGCACCGCACCTCGCTTGGCGTTCGTTCGTGACGCGGTTCGCATGCCCATCANNGGCGCNCCNGATGAAGCGACGCTNGTGCGTTATCCCGATCAGCCGGACAAGGACCCNCGNCGNCATGANCTGACCNCNGGTCACGTNTGGATCGAAGAAGNGGATGCNAGCATGGCGTCGTTCCGGCTCAAGGACTTGGTCGACGTTGACCGGCATGAGGACACCCTGATCGCTGGAGGCATCGAACGGCAGGACCAACGCCCAATCGTCCATTGGACCGTTGACGCCTCNAAAGACGCCACGCTNGTCCTCGCAGAGGACGACCAACTGCATGANNTCAGNGGCCGGTTGGAACCGCATGACNTCCCCGCNGGNACCGTTGTCCAGTTGGAGCGCATCGGCTANGCCATCCTGCTGGANGATGGGCGGTTGTTGATGGCTCACGAATGATCACGAACGCGCGCGGTCCAATGACCGCAGCACCTTCACTTTGGCTCGTGCAGAAGCGAGGTCGGCCGGAGAAAACCAACCGAGAAACACGCCCTCGTCGTCCACCCCGACCACGGCGTCGGGTTGCCGACGGTCGATCACCGCGACCACCTCGTCCAACGGTGTGGACACCGGCAGCCGAAGCACNTCNGANAGCATCACATCACGGCAGACGCTCGCCCGCAAATCCGTGCCTTTGAGCACTTCACGAAGAAGGTGGTCAGGCCGAATCAGACCACGCGGCTGCGCCTCATCGTCCAGCACCACAAGGACACCACCTGGAACGTCAATCAAGCGGTGCGCGGCTTCTTCGAGGCTGTCCTCGAGTCCGATGGTGACGTGTTCATCCTCCAAATCGAGGTCACCGAGAAGACCCACCATCGGTTCACCCCTGGATGGTAATGCCACGCTGGCAGCCCATGCAGACGATGCGAAGNGGGCGCTCGTGCGATGGAACGTCGTTCACCGTCCCGCATGCNGGGCACGCGAANGTCGGGAGAGGGACGTTCTTCATTTTCCGAGCNGAAGGNGTGCCGGTGGGTCGTGCGGCTCTTGGAGACACCAGAGCGGTGACGCCCCAGATGAAGGCCGATGATCCAGCTGCACCCAGCACGAAGATCGAAGGGTAAGCAAAGAGGAACATGGCGAAGACNATGATGCCGAGCAGGACCACCTCGGTCAGCAGCAAGCCTCGACGGCGGTTTCGAGACACACGCCAACCAAGCGCGAGGCCACCGGCCAGCACGGCGATGGTTCCAACCAAGACCAACAGCGGGGCGTACAAAGGAGCGCTTGTTGGGGCTGCAATCAACTCGAAGGTCAAACCTTGGTCGAGATCACTTCCGCTGAGCACAGCCACCTCGCCCATNGGCAAGCGNCGGTGGTTGAGGTTCAAGCCCTCTGCATCCCCCAAATCGAGACCAGCAAGGGCCGTGAGGCCAGAACTCCGAAGGGTGAGTTCAATCGACCAGTCGGACCAAAACGGAACCGGCTGAACGACGATGAAGTCACGCACCAAATCGATGAGGGTCCCGTCGTCCACACGCTCACGGGACCGTATGGTGATGGTCAGGGGATGGCTNATGACCCGCTCCTCACCGTGCAAATCGAGGGTGATNCCCACGGTGTCAAANTCGCCAGAATCACCGATCAACTCGTCGGGTTTCAAGCCGAGGCCATTGGAGAGGAAGGAGACGTGGAGTTTGCCCATCTGTTGTTCAAATTCTTGCCGTTCCACCGATTCGATCATGCGGCTTTCCCGTTCTTCATCGCCCACACCACCTGCACGGAACGATCGNATGGTCGGTGAGAGCGCGAGATCTTCACTCCCGAGGTGATCGAGTGACCACCGCATCCAGAACGCCATTTCGCCGTCAAGCGTGATGGAGGTCTCGCGTTCGAGGACCAAATCGCCACGGTCTTGGGAAAAGGCCATGCTCCCCACGACGGCCAACGCCGAGCCTGCCCCCGTCGTGCGAAGAGGCTCCTCTGAGGGATAGTAACTGCCACCGCCACCGTCGCCACCCTCGGTGGTGAAGGTCACCTCACGGCTGTCGCTTGTGATGGTCGCTCCGCCATTCTGCAAACGAAGGGTGACTTGAAGCGACATGCTCCGTTCGCCGGGGTCATCGTCCGTGTAGGTCCACGTGACCCGAATGCCATCAGCGGACTGGGTCTCCACCGGGTCTCCGGAGACCACATTGCCGTCGAGACGAAGGGTCAACTCGTTGCTGAACGCGAGCAGGTCCGTCCCGAAAGGAGAGGCCACCACGATGCCGAGATATGCATCGGCCCCCTGGGTTTCCACATCGAGCAGATGCATCTGAACCACGGCGAGTTCGCCCGTGACGGAGGCTTCGGCATCGTCAGCGCCCCACAGCACCGAGAGTTGCGAGCCGCTCTGCGGAACCGAGAAAATCACCGAACGCGCCAACAGNACGACTTCGAGGTCCCANCCGTCNTTGACCGTGGTCTCCTCAACAGGGACGTTGAAGCTGACCGTGCTCTGGCCCTGGCCGACAAAGGTCGACGGTGCGGGGAGTTCACCGACATACACGNTCGAACCGATGGCCACCTCGACGGTGAAGTTCACCTGGGCTCCTCCAGCGTTCTCCACCAGCACGGGGAGGCTGATCGCCCACGTGCTCTCTGGGACCGTGCCTGCGTAGAGGTCTTGCANCCTCCACGTNGCAACGACCTCCTCAGAGGTGACCGCGTTGGCGATGACGGCGCTCTCAGGATCATCGCCCAGCCGTTCAGAAAATGGGTTCAATGTTCCGCCGTCTGCAGAGCCGAGCATGAACAACTCGACCTCTGAGGCTGGGCAGCAAATCACANCAGAGGAAGACCGCCCTTCCACCGCCGCNGCNGANGGAAGGATGAGCATNGGGGCCANCATCAGCAGCGCCACGAGGACTTGCCGCACNGNATCACCTCAAAGCGCACGCTCAAGGAGGGTTCCAAGTTCTTTCTCAAACAAACCGACCAGCGCGGTCCCGATTTCGCCCTGAAGTTCGTCTGGGAGCATGCGCAATCCGAGTCGAGTTGCTGCCCTACTTGCCTTCAGTTCCGCGTACACGGAGCGTGCTTTGGCTTGGAAATAGTAGCCGACGGCCTCCTTGATTTCGGCCTTGAGCTCAGGGTCGTCGTCGATGACGTTCCGGATGTGTGCCTTGAGTTCGTCCTTGACCANGTCACGGAAGGTTTCGAGGACAAGGTCCTCCGTGGCCATCAGGTCTTGGATTTGGTCACGGATGCCGCCCGTCAACAATCGCTCGATGGCCATGGGTGCCCATCGATGGCTGTTCCTTGAAGCCATTGGTGCTTCAGACCGAATCGACCAGCGCGCCTGTGGTCAACAACGCATCCATTTTCCGGCTCATGGAGAGTTGTCCATCGGCNTGNTCTGCGCNCGCTGTTCGACCAAGCAAAGCGGCTTGCTCCAACATGTCCAGGGCTTGTCCAGGAAGCACAGGCCGGTGCCAAACGACCTCCTCAAGCCGCGCTGATGCCATTGACGCATGCCTCAATGCAGGCANCACGGCTTCTGAGAATCCGCGTGATCGAGCGGAATGGTCCATCTTCGGCCACGCCCGACGGAGCCGGTTGAGCAGAGCGTGAGAAAATCCCTCAGGAAGCGTGCTTGGCAGCGTCTCCACGTCTGCGAGGCTTGCCACGCGAATGCTTCCNTCCTCGCAGAGGTGATCTCGAAGCACCGTGTACCATGGGTCGTACGTGGCATCCAAGGCGCCACGACCCCATTGTGCCAACAGCACCCAAGGTCGGACGCGACGCACGCGGGAACCCCCCGGTGCCAGATGCTCAGCCACCAACGCACAGAGGACCGCCGGGCTGAGCGTTCCGGTGCGTGGCCGTTGATCACGTCCGAGTTCGACCGAGGCCGCAACGGGCACAAAACGGTGGACGGAACCATCGACGTCCGGGAATGACGGGTGTGCGTCTGCCTCTTCGACGACCGAACAATGNAGTTCGGAGTCCCCAACGACGAGCGAAGCNCGTTCAGAGGCAGGAAGGACGTGTGTCGATGGTGACAGGGCCCTCCGGTAAGGCAGGCCTCGGTCGAGCAAAGCCGCTTCGAGTTGGACCAGACCGAGCATGACGTTGGCATCGGCCGCGCCGTCGAGCACCACAGTCCGGCCGGACGACAAGTTCGAAGCGACCTCTTCGGCCCATGCAGCGGCCTCGGACAGGCCGTCGATGGNGGTCAGGGGCGACATCGTCCCGCCTCAGATGCGGGGACACATCAACCTGCGCCAACGGTCACTCGACCATGAGTCGGAGCTGGTCGCGCTTGTAACGCCAGTCNGCGTCGAGTCGGCCCTCTCCAATGTAGTACTTGGCGAGGCGGCGAATCTTCGCCTCGGTGAGTTCGAGCGCCCTACGGTTGTGCAANTCCTTGTGGTTGCTCCCCATGTGGTCNATCAAGCCCGCAGCGCGGCGCATGAGGTTCATCATGTCCTCGGGGTAACTGCCTGCGAGGTCGGCTTCGCTCAGCACGGCGCTGATGCGACGGCCGAGCACGAGACGCGCGTTNGGGACGGCATGGCGATCGCGNAGGAGCGTGCCGATTTGAGCGCTGGAGTGGCCNGCCTTGGCATAGTCAAGGACGAGGGCCTCAACGGCTGCCTTGTCCGTGTTGGACCAGGCCGGGGCTTCGGTCACGTAGGGCTTGGACGAGCCGCTGCTGCCTTTGCGAGACGAGTACATCCTTGCCATGCATGGACCTCCGAACGGTCCGGCGACCTGCTCTCCCCTCTTAACCGCATCGCCGCGGGCCTTCGGTCTCAAAGACGCTGGTGCGCTTTGGCGAGCCGGCCNGGTGTCCCCGCCCACTCCCANCCGGGTGCGAGGGCACGAGCGAGGCCAATCGCTCGCTCATTCTGCATCACCAAGAGGTCGGAGCCAACACGAACGTCACCGACCACGTCCTGAACGATACCCACGTGGATGTCTCCTTTCCACNCGACATCAGGCGTCAGATGCACTNGCGGCAATGCAGCCCCGGCCTCGAGCCGGAGGACAGCGGCCTTGGACAGGGAAAATCCACCACGGTCGGGCGACCACTGGCCAATCTGGTCCGAACCNCACATGATACGGAAGCGTGGCGGACGACCCCTGACCTCTGCNNCGTCCAACCATGCGTCATCGCCCAACAATCGGCGTGAAGCGCTTCGCCATTCATCGAGGTGCATGGCATCCCGAGACCGGCGACGGGCCCCGTGCGTACGGACCGCTTCTCGCACAGCCTCGCCCAAGCGCTCGAGTGCAGTCCGCGACCCCGCTGACTCGCCTTGGCGCGTATCGATCCGAGGAAGGCCACCGTAGCACGATTCGGGAAGGGTGACCCCCGAGTGATCCACGATGCACTGGTAATCATGCCCCTCAATCAGGGCAGAAAGCATGCTCCCGATACGGTTGATCTCGTCCGCACTCCAGCGACCGGTGACGGCCAGGTCATAGTGCTGAGCCGGCCACACTTGCTCAAGGTCCCTGGGCACCAGACCGAGTGGCGAGGTCACCATGACTTCGTGGACCGCATTGGTGCCGATGGCTTCGATGAAGCGACGATGGGATTTCGAGAACCTGTACGGTTTTCGCGCCGAGCATGGCAAGAGCACCAACANCCGGTCCATGCCTTGCGGCGCGCGGTAGTCGGTGCTCATCCACTTCACCCAATCAAGGACGGCGGGCTCGTGCAGGCTGGTTTCGGCCATGCACATCAGCTTGCGCTCGCGTGGAACGTGACGTTCAAGCAACCCTTCCATCGTGGAACAGACTTCGTCGTGATGCCGCAGTTGGACCACCGTCGACGGCGCAACCAGAGCTTGGCGGTCCACCAGCTGACGCAGCGTACCCGCTGCAAGATGCTCACGGACTTCGGCCACCGCTGCACGCCATGCATCGACTTGGGCGTCAAGGCTTGCGGACTCGCCCAACTCCATGGACGGCGTTCGTGGACCGCCGCGGTCCAGCAACATCTCAGAGGCTGCTGCCTGACGGGAACGCGTCAAATCGAACAAATCGACGCCAAGCCACACAAGCAGCGCGAGGTTATCGGGACCCCCGATTCCCGGCGCCCAAAGCAGGGCACCCGGAAAGCGTCGCTTGATGGCCACAAGCGCATCNATGAAGCGACGTGGGTTGCTGGTGAGCGCCAGCGCATCGGTCAACACCACCANCTGCGGCGCCAAGGTTGGATCCATCAAGTCGGCATCGTGCATCATGCGNTGCCACGANACCGGGAGCAAAGGGCCGATGCCAGCAGGCTCTCCTGCATCGGCTTCCTCCATTTCAGGGGGGAGCACGTGGCCCAAACCGACCGACCATGTCGGCCCAGGCGTGTCGAACGCTGGGACTTCAAACGCGCCGCGGGCCGTGAGCGTCAACGTTGCAGGCAAGGTTCGCGTCGTTTCAGCCTTGAACGGAGCCAAGGCGACGTCGATCGAGGGATCGCCGTCCAGCATGACCAAGCCAGGGGTGCGACCAGTGGGTTGGTTCCTGTCACCGAGCCCCCACAAGCGGGCAAAGCGGTCACGGGACGCGACGGTACGTCCGAGCACACCGTCCATGGCATGTGGCAGCAGGACCTGCACTTGAAGACGGTGCCAAGACGAGGGCTTGAAACCCTGTTGGAAAACCCGCAAGTCATGGCGAAGCGCGGGGCCGCCGTGATGCTCGTGCTGCTGTTGTGCAGCCTTGCGTTGGCGTCAACCTCGGCAAACACGACTGTGGTTCAGGACGAAACACGTGTGCTCATCCATGGCGAAGCGGGGGCATCTTGGACCACGACCCTCGACCTGGACGCCTCTTATCTAGGCCTCTTCTGGGTCTCGTGCATCGCCTGTGAAGCCACCGTAAGCGATGCTCAGGACAACACGTTGGTGCAGGAGACGGGTGGTATGGAACACATCCACGTGGCCGAGGTGAGTGCGACGTTGACCTTGACGATCACCTTCGTCGACGAGGAAAGCGCCGAAGTCGTGACCGTCGCTTCCACCATGGCCACGCTGTCCGACCGGCCGGCTCCAGGGTCCGTCGCTGCGACCACGATGCTCGCCATGAGCCAAACGGGGGACCTGTGGTGGTCAGGGGTCCAGCCTGTTCAACTCAACGCCGTGTGGAGCGGAGCATCCACTGGAGTCCTCAACGTGTCCGCGGACACCAGCGCGTACATGCTTGCGAAAACAGAGGGGCCAGCATGGGTCGATCTCCTGCTTCATCACACGTCAAGTGAAATCAACCTCAGACTCATCATCCAAAACGACACGAGCGAGACCAACCACCTCATGCACACCCTTCAGGGCGCCACCCTTCCGTACGCACACCGACTCGCGCTCGATGAGGGNGAGCGGGTCCTNATCATGGTGGAGGGTACGGCCCCGAGCACCGCCGTCGCCCTGACGATGGCAGCCCANCCTATGGCCGGNGCGATGGANCACCTCCAAGACCTTGAGCACATCATCGGACACGGGGGTCAAATCAAGGCGATTGACGTGAACGAAACGGATGCAGTTCACCTGTCTCCAGCTGAAGGAACCGAACTCTTGGTGCATCATCTCGTTCAAGGCGCATGGATNGCGACNTCCTCCGAACCGATCCGTTCAGCGACCACGGTGTGGCCCCTGCCAGGAACTGAGGCGCTCCGGTTGTCCTGTCACAGCCCAGTGTGTGCCTCAGGCCTGTCCCTTACTTCAGCGTCCGATCTAGGAAGCGGAAGCGATGCACAAGGGTACGTTGACGTCAGCGATGGAGCCTTGCTCGACGGTGATTCCACAGGCCACCTCCCGCTCAACGGCAGCGGNAGTGGACACCTCGTGAGGGCCACACACGATGTGGCTGACGTGCTCCCCTTCTTCATCGACGCGTGGGAGGAATCGATTCACTTGGTCAAAGTCAGCGTGTGGTCCTCTGAGCCTGTGCGTGTTGAACTGATACCCATCGACCCAATCACCGGTCTCATCGACGAGGAAGAGCGAACGCTGGAGANCCTCGACGGCCAGGGCNAAAGCCTCAGCGCGCAGTTCGGACGAGGNGCGCACCTCNTTCGCATCAGCGTCATCGATGCAGACGAGGTGCTGAACACCACGTGGGGCAGCGAAGGTGTGACGCTGAATTACACCCTTGAGATGGCTCACGGCGTGGTGGATGAGGGCGATGAACCATGGTTCGAACCGGACGAAGCGTCGCAAATCTGGGGAGCACGCGTTCGCTGGATNCTGGGCTTCTGTTTCCTCATCCCTGTGGCGTACTTGGCGCACATTCAGCGGCGTCGAACCCGGCTCGCCAACCTCATNCGGGTCCAACGTGAGCGCCTCCGAAGCATCGTNAAGCGGCTCGATGAAGGACGCCCNGTCGAGCAAGAGCGACGTGATCTTCACCTCGCGCTTGATGCCGTGGCCACGCTGGAGTTTGAAGAGGCGTGTCGAAGTTGGGGTGAACCNNATCTCTCACATCGCACCGACGAGATTGCCCTTGCAGCATGGCGCCTCGACCCGCGTTTGGCCAAGGAGGGGACACATGTTCTCCTCGTCGGCCTCGCCGCAGGCCCACAAACGTGGGAAGCCACGGCGCTGAGGTTCGACGCGCCGCTTGGTGCAGCGTGCGAAGTCAAAGCGGTGGAGCCACGTTTCCTGCATCACGGCGAAGACGTCTTCCTCGACACCCTTCGTGCGGACACGGTCGTCTTCCTGACCGTCGAATTGGACGGTGTGGGNTCCATGGTCGATTTGGAAGTGAACGGGCTTGTTGAAGCANAGCCTCGNGCCGCNCGGGCGACNACCTCNTTGGTGCTCNATGCAGACGAAGANGCGTGATCAGCCGCCGCGCCTGCGGGCCTCGGCTTCATCTCGAATCCTTGCTTCGAGGTCCTTCGGCGCCAAGTCTTCACGGAGTTCCTCGAGCGCGGCCCGGACTTGCCGCGGGAATTTGGAAGGCATGTGGAGCTTGAGCANCACCACCACATCGCCTCGACCTCCACCCCTCAATCGTGGNAAGCCNCGGCGTGGAANGTCNATGGTGTCGCCAGCCGTGGAGCCNTTCGGGACACGGATTTCGAGCGGTTTCCCGTCGAGGTGATCCAGCGTGACGGTCGTGCCGAGCGCAAGGTCCGCATAGCCGAGAGGCAGGGACATGATGAGGTCGCTTCGGCTTCGTTCGAAGTAAGGATGGGGAGAGACCTCGAGTTCCACCAGAAGGTCCCCAGATGCTTGGCCGTCACGGCCAGGCTCGCCCTTGCCTCGGAGCCGGAGGCGCGTGCCGTCCTCAGCTCCGGCGGGGATGCTGAACCGAAGTGTGGTGGATTGCTCCTTTCTGCCGCGGCCCTTGCATGCCTTGCAGGTGGTCTTTGGAATCTTTCCACGCCCGTCGCAGCTCGGGCAGGTGCGGTCCTGCCTTGTTTGGAACGGCCCCATNTGCACCATACGNGACAGCACGCCTCGACCAGAGCACTCCACGCACGTGTCCAAGACACCGCCCTCCGCACCTGTTCCCGAACAGGGCACGCATGAGGTGGGTAANTCGAGNTCAACCTCTTCATCCGCACCGTTCATCACGTCCTCACTNGACACGGTNTGACGGTACAAGATGTCGCTGCCACGTCTCGAGCGTTGACCACCACCACCACCGCCTCCGAAGAAGGCCGAGAAAATGTCCGAACCGCCGAAGAGGTCGCTAAGGTCGACGTTGAACCCGCCACCAAAACCCCCACCAGGACCGTCGTGGCCGAAGCGGTCGTATTGACTGCGTTTTGTGGGGTCGGAGAGCACCGCGTAGGCCTCTTGAATCTCCTTGAAGCGGTCTTCAGCGTCAGGCTCATCGCTGCGATCGGGGTGGTACTTTCGAGCCAAACGACGGAAAGCGTTCTTCAGCGCTTTCTCATCCGCGTCGCGATCGAGGCCGAGCACCTCGTAGTAATCGCGCTTCCCGCTCATGTCGGCCCCGTCCCGATGGCTCAGGGGGCTGTCTTCAACCCAACGCCCGTTGAGGATCACGCCTGAACCTGTGGCAACTNGGATCCACAAGCCGGACAGAAGCGGTCTTCTGGCTCATGCTGTGCTCCACACACACCGCACGCATGGACAGGGGGCGGTGGTGGCGTGGCCAGGGCCTGAAGGGGGGTGGTGGTCTCTGGGAAGTCTCCTGCCTCCATGGCCATGGGCGCGACGGGACGGGCGGCGATCAATGGGTCTCCCTCAGCGCGTTGCTGGAGGGTTGCTTTGCGTCGTTGATGTCGGCTCCCAGCNAGGTCANCACCACGTCGAAAGACGCGNCCGAGGGCGTCAAGCATGGTGTCCATGCNCGATGCCTTCCCGGTGGCACCCACGGTTCGGTGAACGTCGTCGCTCGNCTGAATGCGCATCCCGTGAATCGTCTCNACGTCAACCTCGGTCTCGATGTTGACCTCGCTTCCCTCTCGCGTCAGACCGCCAACCTTCGCACCTGATTCCACGCTGAGGGGACCACCCGTCGGAGCAGCATCGTTGCGCTCCCACAATCCCTGCTCTTCCGCTTTGAACACCGTTTTCAGTCCTTTGAGGGACGCTGATCGCCGATGCTCATGGTCGCGCTCAACGCGTGCACGACGGAAGAGCACGAAGCCAATCAGGAACAAGCTGCCGTAGTAGACCCAGCGCAGCCAAGCGGAGACATCCAGCATCGCATTGAGCGGTGTCACGGTAGCATCGAGGCCGAGGCCGATGATGACGGGGGTCACGAGCAGCCCCTGAGAGATGCCCCTTCTGGCCGCCATGAACCGACCACCATCACCGTTCAGGCATAGAGGTTCGTCCGGGCTGTGTTACCGGTCTCGCTTCCTTGGGGGGCCTGCGACCAGCGAGCGCAGAAGCCCGACGGTAAATCCAGTGTGCAACGTGACCAAGCACAGCGGTACGCCAAATGCATGACTCAACCGTCCTCCGTTCAAGGAAGACAAGAGGCCAGCTCCAAGCAAGACCAGAGCATATGCTCCGACCGGGGCCGCCACATACATTGGGGCTGTCATGAGGAGCACGATGCACAACATCGCACCGAAGAGGGGAGCGAACTCCCTCGGATCAAGCCTGCTTGGATACGACCGCAACAAACGTCCACGCCAATAGCCGTACCTGACGGCCATGCGCCAATGGCTCCGGAGGGTTGTTCGCCGGCTCATGCGTACCACGACCGAGGGGTCCCGCTCCATCACGTACCCGTGGCTCAACAGGCGCATGGCCAGCTCACTGTCCTGACTGGTTGCGAAGGCCACATTCCAACCGCCGACGGCTTCAACGGCCGTCCTGTTGTGCGATGCAAAGGCGGGAACTTTGGTTGGCCCAACGTCCGTGAAATGAGCGAACTGTCCGCCACCACGCCCGAGGGATGAGCGAAGCGCGCCGTCCACCCAGCCCTCGACCACGGTCGATGGGCGGTCTGGCCCAAGCACACGCACACCCAAAGCCCCGAATCGATCGCCGTGGCGTGCAAAGCCAGCCTCCCAAGCCCGTCTCCGGTTGGACAAGTGATCGGGCGAAATCCGAACGTGCCCAATCAATTCAACCACGACCCCCACGTCATCGCTCAGATGCGCCATGGCAATGTTCCGGGCGTGCGGGACGGTTTTGCCCGGATTTTCCAACACGGCGAAACCGTGTGCTGTCCTAGGGACATGTTCGTCGAGCAACTCGCGTGTCCCATCGCTCGAGCCTCCGTCGAGCACGAGGACGTCGAACTCAGATGCNGGCAAGTCTTGAGCTTCGAGGTCCGCTAGGAGGAGTGGGAGGTGGTTCACTTCGTCGAGCACAGGGATGACCACCGCCATCCTCGNACGTGGCNNAGCACTCACGTCNGCNGCTCACCCCCTTCGGACTTGATGATGTCCCNTGCTGAGGGCCCAATGGATTGAGAAGCGAGGCCTCATCGGAGAAGCGATGACGGCCCCAAGGGTTCGCCTGACGGGCATCGATGAAGGATTGGACGTCATCGTCCGAACCCGAATCAGAGGGGCAGAAGACGGCGAGCGCATCGCGCAGGCCTTCCGTGCCTTGTTCCCGGACGCGCGAGACGTGGCNTGGCCGGCCAAGCCAACGTATCCCAACGAGCAGGACATCAGCATNGAAGTGCAGCAGGTGCCCTTGGACACCGTCCTGACCAAACTTCACGAACAGCGCATCCTTGACACGGCACTGGACGCCATGGGCGCCAATCTCGATGCAGACGTGACCACCTTCACGGTTGAACGCGTGGCCGCCATGGCGGGAAAAGTCACCTTCGGCCTCCCCGGACATGCACCGCTCGGGGGTGTCTTCACCATCGAAATCCGTGGCGCAGGGCTTGCAGATTGGCTGCTGGCCGCGACCCACCACCCNGGTCGNGCACATGTCCCCCGNCAACTTGGCGACGAACGGGCCATGGACGGAGACGGNGAANCCGTCACGTGGTTCGAGCGCTGATCATGGGCGCGGCACCAGCGTCAGCACGACATCGCGATCGGGCCCNAGCCAAGAAAATGCGTCAACGTCATCGGTGGGTCCAAACCACGTGATCGCATCATGCGCGTTCGATTCGAGTAACGCTGGTAGAGGCANGACGGTGCTCACCTCGATGACGTTGATGCGGTACCGTANCCACGGCCGCAGACCCCACCAGGACCCACGGTAACGACCGGCGACGACGTCGATGCCNAGTTCTTCNTGCCACTCGCGCACCACTGCCTCCTCAAGGGATTCGTTCTCCTCNAATTTGCCACCGGGTAACTCCCATTGGCCAGCAGCCGCTTCGTTGGAGCCNCGACGTGCCACGAGAAGTCGCTCCCCCTCGAACAGCGCGCCCGCTGCNACCTCAACCACTGGGGGNTAGAGCANACGGGTGACGACNGCTTCAGCCANCGCCNGGCTNCGGTCCAAGGACCAGTGTGACGCTGAAGGGATGTGCAGAAACAGCACGGGAGGGGCCCGCGTCAAGGACAAGCATGCAGCGAGGGTCCGATGGAGGGTTTCGTTGCAGACGTAACCGCCAGCATCGTCCGACCACGTGGCATCTGGATCGCATGCTTCAAGCCCGAAGCGCATGCGGTCCACACCCGCAGCAAGGTCCCCAGCACCCGTGATTGGAGCATCAGCGACACATCGACCCGAGTTGTCAGGCTCACGCATCTGAAACGCATCCCTGCCGAGCCATTCTAGCCTCGCGTTTGAGCAGGATCCGCACAGCCCGAGATGAAGGACGGCATCCCAATCTTCACCCGCTTGGAGCCGCATCGCGGTCTCTGAAGCGCCGTGTTCATCCACCGTGAGCACGCGAGCTTCCACGTGAACCAACTCAGATTGGTCGCTCCACGGGTCGTGGACCTCCATGACGTCGGGCCAACTCCGCACCAAAGCCTCCGTTGGATTTGTGGCGTGGGTGGAAAATGCACCAAAGCCCGTGATGAGCACCCGACGCATGGCTGGTGCTCACGAGGAGAGAACTTGAGTTCGTCGCCCACGTCGCCAACACGTTGAGAAGGAACCGGGTGTTCAATTGACCATGGGCGAGGAGTTGACCGTCTCCCTCCCCGTCGAGGCCCCCCGCCGCGTCGGACCTCTGACCCTGCTCAAGGAGATCTGGCGGGAGATCACCTTCGGCATCGGCGTATGGGGCTCTGCTCGACCGCTGTTCACGGTGCTGCTCGCAGCCGTGCCGTTTCTCTTTCTTGGACAACACATCAACCGCGAGCACCGCAAAGGGATTGATTTCGGCCTCCTGCAGATTCCCCTTGCCCTGACGGTGGTGCTGTGGATTGGATTGTACCTCTGGTCGATCTTCGATGCGTGGCGGGCGGCAACAGCCATCGTTGCGCGTGGCGGACTCACCGACTAGGGCCGCCAGAGTTGATCCCTCGCTTCGAGGTCACCCGAAGCCAAATCCTCCAAGTCTGCCCGATCGTCGTCATCGAAATCGTTCGGTAGCTCTCCGCTGAAGATGGCACCCAGTGAGGAGGAATCTACCGCCCAATACATGACAGAATCCTCGTTTGATGAATGACCCGGATGGTCCGGATCCTCATGGTCCCTTGGCGAGGTGTACACCAAGTTCACGAGACCGAGTAAGTGACCCACTTCATGCAACGTCACGCTGTTTTCGATGTCCTCCGCACTCGGTCGGCGCAGGATGTTTTCTGCGTCATCGATGCTGTCTCGGAACACCGCGACGTCTGCAGCATTCACGGCGACGCCGAGGACGCTGTCGTCGTCGTAGCCACCCGCAGGGAACAGCAGGTGCCATCGAAGCGTGGCGCCGTCCATCGGCGGCGCCTCACGGTACGCCAAGGCTTGATCGCGAACATCCTCGGCGCTCCACGCGCCGGAGTGGTTGAATTCCGTCTCAGTGATGACCGCACGAATCCCGTCGGGCTTGTCGCACACGTCATCGAGCCGTTCGGTCAGAAGTTGGACCGTGGATGCTTCAGGGGCGTACCCCGGTGCGTGATCGATTTCAATCACCATTTCCGTGAATTGGCTCGATGACAGGCAGGCCAAGGTCAGGCCTCCGGGCTTCCCTCGTTGTTCCGGCAAGGCATCGGCGAGGCCATCTCGGAGCCCACCTAAGCAACCTTGCAGGAGCATGAGGCTCGCCAGCATGAGGGCGAGGACGACCCGCTGCATGGCTCCACCTCGACGGCGCGTGATTTGAACCCGCGCTCAAAAGTCGTCAGGTATGTCCAGAGGCGAGAACAGGCGACCAGGCCCGTCGGCCGCAGCCAGTTGGGTGCGGACGAGGTGCTCCCACGGTCGAAGCGCCAGGATGCCGTGCATGAGGTCTGCATCGACCTCTTGCAGGGTCACACGAATCAGGGTGTCCAAGATGTCCATCCTGTCTGCATCCACGTGGTCCAGCAGGCGATCGAGGGTAAACGCCGATGTGGCCCCCTCCTCGCTGCCCTCGTCCAAAGGCCAAGGATTGCGCACCCGTGGTTCCAGTTCAACGCCCTGTTCATTCGCCCATGCCTGAAGGGGCTCCACCATGGAGGATATGCGCCGCTGAAGCACGATGGCGACCTCAACGATCGGCATGCCCAATTGGCCGATGAGGTGGACCATCCGTTCGGTCAGCGTCACCATGCCCTCGACGTCGTTGGACACCATGAGCGAACCTCACTGTGCGTCAAGGTAAGACCATCCGTAGTGCGCCCACTGTTCCTCGGTCCAGCCGGCGGGCAAGCCCGTCGGCGGCTTTGGCGGCAGACCTCGGGGGTCATCGGTGCTGTAGGTCGGCGCCGGCGGCGTGGCCTCAACCACAGGTGCTGGGGCTGGCATGTTCAAGCCGGGAGGCAAGGGCGTGGAGGACTCGATGTTCAGGCCGGGAGGCGGTGGGAGGTCCGCCAACTCGGGGAGCGACTTTGGAGCCTCACTCATTTCAGCCATCACGGCCTTTGTTTGGTCTTCAGAAGCGACGCCTTCGTCACCGTACGCCATGCGACGGTAGACGACGAGCATCCACACTGCAGCGGACAGGGACATCATGGTGATGACGTAGAGGAAGAGGCTGAAGCGTTGCTCACCGATGTCTTCCCGCAACGCATCGCCGTCTCTTGCGACCTCCTCGGTCAGCAAAAGAGGCGCAAGGGGAACGCGATCGGCTTCGACCCCGTCCACCAGCAGCAACAAGCGGTGTTCAAGGCGGTCCCCGACTTCGCCGTCGGCCATCACGGAGAGCTGGACCTGCACATCAGAGGCTGCACTCGCAGTCAGGTCTTCGCGGGCGATTTCAGCCCAGAAGCCCGCGTCTTGACGACGTTGAAGAACGAACGCGATCTCGCCGCTCCCTCCTTCGTTGGTGGCCTGGATGTCGAGCACGGCTGCGCTCTTTGGTGCGGGGCTGGGATCGTCCCACATGGCGGAGGTTGCTTCGAGGTCAATCGATGGGCCAATCAGCGCCAAAGGCCATGTGGCAAAGGGTGTCACGACCGTGTTGGACGTCGTGTCAAAGGGGTTGCCTGCAGCGTCGCTTCCAGAGACCCAGACGTCCACCATGTAGGTGGGAAGCAGCGTGGTCGCCCCGGCATCGGTCAGGTCGAGGTTACCGCTCCAGAAGAACTGCTCACCGAAAGGCGTCGTGTCCGGGAGTTCAAGCGCACCACGCGAAATCTCGGCTTCGCCCGCGCGCACGCGGTAGTGAAGCACGGCAGACTCTCCTGCATCGAATCCATGGTCATCGAGGGTTTCGAGCTGCACGAGCAGATCGTTGGCTTGTCCAATGGGCAGGGCATCACCCGCCTCGATGCGGGACAGCGTCACGGCTGCAAGGGTCGGCGAGGAACTGTCCACGATGAACTGAACGCGGGGTACGATGTCCGTTTGGTCTTCGGCAAGGCCTGGCAAATCATCCAGACCCAGCTTGAGGTCCAGGTATCCTGAACGGATGCTCGGCACCAGGAGGTCCAAAGAGAACTCACCGTCTGCGCGCGGGCTGGTGACCCACACGTGATCGTAGTCCCCGAAGGTCACGTCGAAGGCACCGGCTGGTGCAGGTGTTTCGTCTTCAGAAAACAGCACACGGCCCGTGACGCGGAGGGCTTGACCCGCTCCGATGATGGTTTCATCGAAGTCCTCGCTGTAGTGGTTCGTTCCGTCCCTCAATTCAACGGCGCGAATGTGTCCCTGTTCTGTGTCGAAGCGGAAATCATTGTCCAGGCTCCACCAGTTGTTACCAAGGCTGGCCTCCACCTCGAAGCAGGGCACGTCTGGCTCCAAGCCGCAAGGCTGATCCGTGACCCTGACCTTGGGACGCACGAAGGTCTCGCCGTCCGTGTCAAAGGATTCAGGGAAACTCCATGTCAATTGGAAGAGGGCACTGATGACCAGCGAATTCGGGTCTTCTGCATCCAGCTGCACGCTGGAGTAAAGGTTGCTCACGGCAAGGTATTCTCCGCCGGTGGTCATCTGCGCCACAGGCAAACCGTCCTCACCCGGCGCGAGGGTGATGAAAATCGACGTGTCATCGTCAGCAAAATCACCGCCAAGGGCAAACTGGACCTGCTGGATGTCATCCCATCCGTTTCCATCAGAGAGGCTGATTTGTGCCGTGTACGGCACGCCGGGGTGGAGTGGAGCCTCGTCATCGTGACCGACGATGGTGGAGTTGGCCGCATCGAGTTCAGGTTGGAACTCCTCGCGGACCGTGTAGGTCACCAAGTCCGCAGACCAGTCTGGAGGGACCTCCCCGGGTCGTGTGCCACAGAGCGACGAACCGAGGTCTTCAGGGCACACAGGCCCGCCACCCATCGCCACGATGTTGTCTTGCGCGTCCTTTCCACTGATAAAGAAGGACACACGTTGGCCATGCACCAGCATCGAATCGTCGATGCTGGTTTCGAAGATGTTGAGGCCACCCGCCCGAACCTCGGGAGAGGACACCGTCTTCAGTTCGTATTCTTCGGCTTGTGGCAGCCCATCGAAGTTGTAGTCGGTGCATCCAATGGCCTGACTCGCCTTGCATCCAAGCCAGTAGTGAAGGCTGATTTGGCTGGGTGGGTCCACCGAGTCCTGAATCACCAAGCTGATCGGTTGAGCGGTGGCCGCGTGGAGCTCCACGCCGTCCATGGGGTCCGAGGAAAGCACCAGAGGGGAGTTGCCGTCGAGCGTCAGGCGGATGGTGTTGTAGCCAGGGTTGGTGAACACAGAACCGTTGACCATGTCTACGGCCTCGACATGGAAGACCATACCGCCCGGAGCACTTTCCATTGGCGACTGGAAGGTGATGTTGTATTCACCAAACGACGGGTTCGACGTCATGGCCAGCACCACCGGCTCACCGATTGGGTCGCCGTCGTAGGTCACGTTCTGACCGAGGACGCGGAGGTTGAATTCACCACCGAGGGGGTTGAGTTGGCTGCCCTCGAAGTGAATCTTCCCGGCAAAACTGAGGTTGTACCCACCTCGAACCCAATCCAAGGGGTACAGTTCTCGCCCGGTCTCGTCAAAGACGCGCAAGCCGTCGAGCTGAATGTCGTTCTCGATGCGAACGTCGAGACCGGTGGTGGTCCAATCGCTGACCTTCTCTCCGATTGGGTCGACCACCGTGATGTTGGCTTCCATGGCGGCTTCATCGTTCCATGACCAATCCACAAGGGTAGGAATACGAATCCGCGTGATGCTGTCGCTCACCGACGTGGAGGTGCAGTTTCCTGCATCGAAATGGACCACGCCGCCGCCGTCGCTGATGACGCTGCACTGGTCGCCACGGGACCACTGCACGGTCGGGTCCTCGCCATGTGAATTCTGCAGGGTCACGTCCACCCGGTTGACGCGCGTCACGTCATCGCCCCGTGCCACGTCAACGACGAGGTCACGGTGCGCACCGTCTGGGGCCATCATACCGCCCTCCAACGACGCGCCAATCGCGCGCGTTTGCATGACGTAGGCCACGTCGAGGTTGGAGATCTTGATGCGCCCTGGTGAAGCCGCCTTGACGGCCAGCGTGATGTCGACGGTCCCGTCACCGTTGTCTGGAATCGCGTCGTTGAAGGCGGACACGAGTGTGGGCGTGTCCTTGACGTCTTGGCCAACGATGCTGTCGTCGCTGGCGTCGACGGCGGATTCGTTCAGGAACAGGAGGGACTCCCAATCGTAGCTGCCGTCGTTCCCAACGTCGATGCGTGGGCGGTCAGGGTATCCTTCCTCGTATTCGAGGGTGAAGGACGTCACGCTGGGCGTAACCGTTACGTCCGTGGTGTCCAACTGGACGGAATAGCGGAGCGCGGACCCTGCCGCTTCGGTTGGGAAACCGATTTCTTGTCCGTTGGTCGCTTCGTACCAATCCGTCCCGTCGTTGTTTGACACATAGACGGTGATCGACGTCCCGGCCGGTTCAGCGGCCACCCACGTGGGCCGGACCTTGCCGACCTTGGTCCCGGTTGGGATGGACGGCGAGGTCCATGAGCCGACCGAGGTGTATTCCGTGTCGTGCTCGAGTTCGACCCACCATGACACGGCAGAAGAGCCGATCATCTGAGCCTTCCACACCAACTCGTTCCCGGGGTGCGCGAAGTGGATGGTTTCGTTGGCCGTCACCGAGGACCAGTGGGTGCCGTTGTCGGCGGAGACCCAGTGGTCCACCCGGTCGCCAATGGATGCAGCCGACCAGCCGACGCGGGTGTTGACCGAGAGCACGTCCTCAGCAGAGGTGGTCACGGGACCATACCACGTCGTGGTGCCGGGTGCGGCAATGGTCTCGTAGGTCCAGCCTGTGCCGAACTCGCGGTAGTAGAGGGTTTTGCCGCTCCAGGTCGAATAGCCGCTGTCCATCGTGACAAAGCGGGTTCCGTCCCACTGAAGGCCGTAGCCAAGGCTGGAAATCTCCCGGATACCAGATTGGGGCACCAAGGAGGTGGAGGTACCGCTGACGGACCATGCTTCAAGCGTGTCGCGATCGTTGTAGTAACTGTCTTTCTGGCAACGCATGTAGAAGGTGTTGCCTTGGACTTCAAGCCCGCGAACCATCTGACCCGTCGTGCCACATTCCCACGCTGAGGAAGCCGACGATGAGTAGGAGAACATCTCGCTGTTTCTGCTCCAGGTCCCGTCCGCCATGTTGTATTCCACCAAGCGGCGCTGGCTGTTGTGGGCCACCCAGAAGGTTCCGTCTTCACGGTCGTAGGCGATGCCGGTGTAATCACCAAATTGTGGTGAGATGTCGTAGGATGCAGTGCACACCCATTCGTCGTCACTGGACACGTCAAGTTCCAGCACACGATGGTACTGCGTGGGCGCGGTGGATCCGTAGAAGTACTTGTAACCGGAAAGAATGGCAAGTAGCCGCTCGTCGTCGGCTAGGGCCCAATCACGGAATCCATACTGGCCGTAGTAGGTGGAACTGTGCGTTTGCGGAAGCACGCAGGCAGAGGCCGTGGAATCGATGGTCACGCCCCATGCACGGGTGAGGTTGTTGGGGTAGTGCGCTTTGACCACGTTGCTGAGGTTGTTTGAATTCCACGTGGAGACAAAGATCCAGTCATGGTGCTTGAGGACGGCGCCTTGGCCCTGTGGGGTGAGCGTGCTGCTCGTGCGTTGGACCTGTTGAGAAAAGCGAGTTTCCGTGGAGTTGGAGGTGTGGGGTTGGCGGACCGCGTAGGAGCCGTTGTCGTGCCAAGCCGTGGATGAAGGGTCGATGACCGTGTCCAACCCGTGAGGGAAGAATTCCGTGGTCGGGGTGGCTTGCTGCAAGGTCAGCACGGGCGATCGCGCGTCGACGCCCGAACCCTCACCCGCTTGCCAATCCTCGGTCGTGGTGCTTGAGGTGGACGACCAACCGGTGGAACTTGCACCGGACAGGGTCATGCTGACGTCCACGACCTCGGCCCCCACTGGGATTTGCACCTTGGCACCCGTGTCTGGACTTGCGCCTTGGTACAAGGCGACGTATTCGGTGGAGCCGTCGCTAAATCCGTAGGCGTGGCGCGCCACGCCGGAGGCTTCTGCGTTGGGTGCCAGTGCCGTGAGCAGCGGCGAGGCGGACATCAGCATCATGAGCAACGTCAACATCACGGCCGGCGCGATGGATTTGCGTGACGGCGAGCGGACGTCCACCATGTNNCAAAGACCACTGGCTGNGCATTTGAATGATGCCCTGAACGGAGCATCANGAGACCAAACGTGAGTCGTAGCGCAGCGGCGACGAATCGCCCCTTGTGCCGTCACGCTCATCGTCGTTGACCTCGAACCAATCGACCACCCAATCCCCGTCCGTGTCCCAGTTCATTGGGTCCGTTCCCTCGGCGACGTGGTCGTCGTCGAGATCGACCATGTACCACCCCAGTTCGTGTTCACCCACNCTNCGAACGGGGCTCGTCTGTGGAGATCCGGTGTAGAAAATGTCCCACGGATCGGTGCGGTTCCCNGCNGCCAAGACCTCGTCGTCAGANTNATCGATGATNAGGAAGTCCTGATCGTTGTCGTCGAGGATCCACACAAAGCGCTGGTCTGAGGTTCCAAGCTGGTCCATCTTCAGGTAATTTCGCACGTTTTCGTCCCACGAGCCGAGGCCCAAGAGATGGGCACGGAGCTGCCAGCCTTCGCTGATGCCCTCGCCGTCATGGACCAACCCTGCCAGGCGCACAGCGTTCGGGGAGGAAAGGACAGGGTCGGTAATCGCATAGAATTCTTGGAACGCGGTGTAGGGTGTGTACACGCATCCTGCTCCCGAACAATCCCAATTCCCGTCTTGGTCNTGGTCCTCGTTGGCGTCCGTGGCATCGCGTGGGTCCATCGAGAACCACGTGAACGCAAGGTTGGGGCGCGCAAGGGAGCCCGTNTCGATGGACAATGGACGGCACGACGTGGTGTCGGTGGTGCACGCACCACCGGTGGTCGTGTCGATCCACTGCACGCGAATCTGAAGCCATGACGANTAGTTGTCGTTGGTTTCGTTCCAGCCCTTGGCGTGCTCGTACCAATCTGGAATCATGTCGCCGTCGGTGTCGTTGTCCATCGGATTGGTGCCGTACTTGAACACCTCTCGGCCGTCGGAGAGGTTGTAGTCGCGCTCGTGCGCGACGACGGCACCGTTTTCGACGGTGGTCAGGTAAGCCACGCTGTCACCGTCGCTGTCGTTCAAGTCAGGACGGGTCCCGTTTTCGTACTCCATCCAGTTGGTGAATGGAAGGTCACCGACACCCTGCTGGATGAGTTCACCCGAGGCGCGGAAACTCCGAGCACTCCACGCACCGAGGGGCGCTGGGGTGTCGAAGGACGTGCGATCGTACCAACCGTCGCTGTCACCGTCGTGGTCGACGTCGAAAGGATTGAGCGGATTTGCGGCCCAGCGAAGCGCGGTCGAGGGATCGGGCATGTCATAGCGTGCGTAGCAGTATTCCCACCCATCCGGCAGTCCATCGCTGTCCGAGTCGGNGATNNGTCGGGTCGGCGACGCCGAGCAAGGTTCGGTTGAAATTGTTCGGATCAAGGCCGTTGATGGCGGTCATCCGGTTTGCGCTCTCAGGACCCTTTGCGATGAAATCATCGTACAACGCAGCACGTGCGAAGAAGGATGACAACCCTGCCTCGCTCATGTACGCGCTCATCGCGTCATCGCCGAAGGACACCACGCCAACCTCGGTCGGCACCGTGAATCTGGCGAGGTATTTGCCCCAGGTGCTGGATTCCCACTCACGCAAATTGCTGAAGGTTTCGTTGATGTCGATGTTNCCGTCACCGTTGCAGTCCCAACTGTCACCATCTGAATCGAGGTTGACGTCCGAATCGATGAGCGGGTTCATGCCCCAGCGGTTTTCCTCAAGGTTCCATGACGTGAACCAATACTCGAAGCCGTCGTGCATCCCGTCGTCGTCGGTATCGCTGTTGGTCGGGTCGCTCAGGCCCATCAAGAAGGAAATGAACTCCGAGGGAACCTCACCTTGCTGCCAACTGTTGAAATCGGCCAAGTATCGCTTTCCGCGCGTGTCTTTGTCGATGAGGATACGGAAGATGCGCTGCGATTTCTCGGTCGGTTGCTGGTTGTCTCCGTCGATGTGGAAGAGGGGGGCGTCGGCAGGATGAACCTCGCCGTTGTCCGGCTGTTCAAAGGCCAGGGCCAGTTCTTGGCGATCCAACAAACCGTCACCGTCTGCGTCGAAATCGCCGTCATCGGGAACCATCGGATTGAGGGTCCACGTTTGTGCCGAATCGTTCCACGCCGTGAACAAGACCTCCATGCCGTCGATGATGCCGTCGCCGTCCGTGTCTGGGTTGTTCGGGTCGGCTGTTGGTCCACTGGCGTTCAGCACCACAGCGGAGGCGAAGGAGCCGAAGGATGCGTCAACCGANATGCTGGCCCACTGCTGAAGGGCNGGCGCCGTACCGATGGTGGTCACGTAGAATTGTGGGCTTGATTGGATGGANTCGAGTTGNTTCAAGGCCGGGTCGATGGCGTTGTACTCCTCCCANTTGGTCATGCCGTCGTCGTCGGCGTCAAGGAANCGATCGGTTCGATCGATCGGGTTGAGGGTCCAGCGGTCCTCGAGAACCGCCCACCGAGCGAAGTGAATTTCCCAACCGTCCGGCATGCCGTCTCCGTCGCTGTCGGTGTCCAAGGGATCCGTCGATCCAATTGCAGCAGGCACCGCGGTGGCCAAAGTGGCCAAATCGGCATCGTCAATGAAACCATGAGCGGGCTCATCGCCCAGCAGCATGCCTTCGAAGAGGGACAGATTCAATCCCTCCGGAGCGGTGAAGGCTCCGAAGGTAATGGCCCCGTCGACGACGTCGAGGTCTTTGATGTGGAATTCGAGCCAGTTCACGTAGGCCTCCCCTGGTTCNAGCACGCCGTCGAGGTTCACGTCGAAACCGTCACCGTCCGGGTTTTCGAGACCGTCGCTGCCGTTGAGCGGATTCACCCCCACACGCCCTGGATCGTAGGCGCAGAGACCGCCCGCTTCCCAGCCGTCGGTCATGGTGTCGCCATCGGAGTCAGGATTGTTTGGATCGGTTTCGAACCATGCCTCGGCCGCATCGGGCGATTCACCGTGGGTGTCCACCATGTCGCCCCGTAGCGCCAAGTTGCGCATGACGCTCCATTGGTACTCACAGATGTTGGCCAGTCCATCTCGGTCTGCATCCCAGAGCGCATCGTCCGCACGCATCGGGTCGAGCGTCCAGTTGTTGCCGCCGTCAAAGGCCGTGCCCACCCAGCGCCTGTGCTCGATTTCCCAACCGTCTGGCATCCCGTCTCCGTCGGAATCTGGATTGGTCGGGTCTGTGGCCGCGTCGGTCGGTGCGTTGTCGACGTAGGTTTGGTTGGCTGCCGCACCCACGGTNCTGTCGCAGCGGTAGGTCATTTGGAAGTCGTAGTAGCACCACAAGGTGGTGGTGGACAGATGGAAGGCATGCACTTCTGCGCCGTCCGGTGCTCCGTCCATGTCGGTGTCCGGGTTCGATGGATCGGTGCTGTCGTACCCATCGTCCGTGATGGCGATGTATCGGTACTCGTCGAGGTTGGTCCACAATCGGTCGTCAGCAAAGCCGTCNAGGTCCTTGTCAAGACCGTCGCCATCGGGATCCAATACTGCGTCCCAAGGATCGGTGGGGTCGAGGCCGTGGATGAGTTCCCAGCCGTCGGTCATGCCGTCAAAGTCAGAGTCGTTGCTGACCGGTGACATCAGGGCTTGGTTCGCGAATCGGCCTGGNGCAGCACCACCNAGGACACGCAANACGCCGTCGACTTCGACGGTGGCCAAGGNCGCCAACTCTCCGGGAAGGAGGGCTTGNTCCCGTGCGCCATANGTGGCCTCACGTCCGCCGTCAACCACCCAAAGGCCCCACGCACTGCCCACNAGCAAGGCGTCGTCCAAGACGAGGAGGCTGTGCACGTCGTCGGCNCCCACNATGGANCGTCCGTCTTGACCCGGGTGGACCANGTCCCCTCCGAAAGAGATCGCCAAGGTCCGGAGGTCAAGACGGTGGATNCCGGAGGGCATCGCCATCCAAAGGGTGTCGAGCTGGTCNGGACCCGCGCCATCCAAGACCAAGTCTCGGACTTCGGCGGGGGCTTCACCGACGNTGGCACCGATGGGCCGCAACGCGTCGAGGTCCCGGTCCACCACCGTGGGTTCGAAGGCGAAGTGGAACAACCANGTGCCGTTGAGGTTCGCGTCTCGTGCGGAAGCGGTTTCGAACACCAAGAGACCTCGGTCCGTTCCGACGAAAAGCGTGGGGACGCCGTCAATGCCTGGCGCGTGGGCGAGGGCAGTCACGGTTGCGTTCGTCGACGAGAGTTCGTCACGCAAATCAGCGCTTAACGCGCCCATCACGTCCCCGTTTGGCTGCAAATCGCTGCCGATGGTCCACACACCACCATCACCGTTGGCGCCGAGGGCCAGGACATGCATGCTGGCTCCATCCAGATCGAGGACAACGGCCTGTTCGAGTGCTGGGGCGTCCATGTGGCTCCACGTCTCCATCGGTGCCAAAGCCCCGTCGTCCAGCAAGGGAATAATCTGCAGTCCCGCGCTTGACGTCACGGCAAAGCCGGCAAGCGCCCCGTTGACGTCCAGTGGCACAAGGTCCGTCAAGCGGATGGCGTGAGGCCACCACATGTCGGTGCTCGTGCCGTCGTCCACCGCCCAGTGGGTGATGCCGTGACGCGTCATGACGTAGACGTCCTGATCGTTGACATGGAGATCGCGAACGTCGTGGTGCAGGGTGGCGACACTCGCCGTTGGTGAGGCAAGCCTAACCGGAACCTCGACCCACGTGTCGTTGGCACCAAAGGCGACGTGCTTGAGGCCAGATCGGACCACGTTGCCTTGGTCGTCGTGCACGAGGTATTCCTCGTAGGAAGAGAGGGCCTCGCCGAGGGAGACGCCGGTTTGGGTGGTCACAGGGTCTCCGGTCACGAAACCGTCCCTGTCCTCGTCCCAGCCGTCCTTGTCAACGTCGATGAGCGCGTTGGACCTGTTCAGCGGGTCAAGGCCAAAGTGAACTTCCCACCCGTCTGGCAGTCCATCGCCAAAGGAAGGGAAGGTGCGGCCGAGGCTCACCCCGTTCCACGACCTGTGGTCGCTGTCCGCGTTCAACGGGTTGGTGCCCAACCAGATGTCCTCGTCGAACACCGAAGTGCTGTTTGTGGTGCACGCGGCAAGGAGGTTGGCAAAGGTCATGTTCGCGGCCGTTGAAATGTATGGCCAATCGTCGAACGGTCCGCCATCTGGAAGGCTTGCTGAGCACCACAAACCGTCGAGTTCATCCACATGGAAGGGAGGCATGCCGTGCCTGTATTCCTCGGCCGAGGTGTACATCTCGTTGTCGTCGATGATGCCGTTTCGGTCCACGTCAAACCCGTCTTCATCGGGGTCCTCGGCACCCTCGCTGGCGTTCAGCGGATCAAAGCGTGGGCACCGGAAGACCATGTCCACCGCGTTGTACCCGCCGGTCTGCAGGCACATCCATGCCTCAAAACCGTCAGGCAACCCGTCGCCGTCCGTGTCGGACACGCGGGGGTCGAGGTAACTTCGCTCCCCGTTTTCATCGAGCAACCCCGTCAATCCCCGAGGGAAACCAGGGTCAGTGCAGTTGGCAGGATACGGCCAGCAGTACTCTTCCGTGGCGTTGAGGCCGTCACGATCAAGATCGTATTTGGCGTCACGGGCGTCGTCGCGGTCAAGGCCCGGAATGACGATCATGCGGCCGTCCGCGGTGCTCCTGTTTACCCAATCTTCGAACAGGTTTTCATGCACGTCAGGAATCAAATCGCCGTCGCTGTCGGTAACCGGAGGCGCTTCACCGGTCGCCTCGTTTGGGTTGTTTGACGCCACCGGTGACAGGGCCGGGAACTGCGACATGAAGAGCAGTCCAGCCACCACGGCCAGCGTGATGAGGAGGGTGCTCTGACTTCGACGCATGAAACACCCTCCTTCGAGCCCTCTCGACGTGTTCTTTGCCCTCTGCGACGCTTAAGAGGGTGGTGGAGCGGTGTTCCGACGATGATTGGACCGCGAGGTTCATTGACGCTCGCCGACGGCGAACGTAAAGCATGAGCTTGCGCATCACGCATCTTGGTTCGGGGAGCAAGGGCAACGCTACCTTGCTCGAAACCGAACACGTGCGTGTGCTTGTGGATCAAGGATTCAGCGGCGCCTCACTTGAACGGCGACTCAAACTGCTTGATTTGCATCCAAAAGACCTGGACGCAATTTTGGTGACGCACCATCACGGCGACCACGGTGGCGGTGCGCTCATCGCACAACGACGCTGGGGGCTTCACGTGCACGCCAACGCCCGTACCGCGGAAGAGTTGAGTCTCCTCGAAGACCTCTGGCACCCCTTTGTCTCCCTTGAAACCATTCAACTCGGCCCTGATTTGGCCGTGCTGCCCGTCCCGGTGCCGCACAGCGGCGCAGACAACGTGGCCTTCATCGCCAGCCACCAAGGACAACGCGCCGCGTTCATCACCGATCTGGGCTCATGGACGGACGAATTGGTGCGGTACGTCCGGGGATGCGAGCACATTTCGGTGGAAGCAAACTACGACGAACGTTTGCTCCAACAAGGGCCATATCCACGTTCTCTGAAAGAACGCATCAGCGGCCGAGGCGGTCACCTGTCCAACGACCAAACGGGAGAATTCCTCGCCGAGGTGGTGACCGAGGCCACGTCGTCCATCACCCTCACCCACCTGTCGGACATGAACAACAAGCCGCATTTGGCGGAATCAACGGTGCTGTACTACCTCGACGAACGCTTCCAAGGCGACATCCGTTTGTCGATGCAAGATGGACCCGAATTCAGCGTCTTCCTCGGCGAAGCGGCCTCCGTTCCTGCGCCCACAGAAGGCCCCCTCGCCGCCCGCGTGCAACGTGAAGGCTCATAGACGGATGCAGCGGTCCTCCTCCCATGGACGGCCGCAGGCAACGCGCGGACCGTCCCTTCCGAGACGAGCACGCCGTGAGCGAAGTCCTCGGCGTGATCATGCTTCTGGCGATGGTGATGACCATCATGGCGGGCGTGATTGCCTTCCTGCAACCATACCTGACCGATTTTGAGGACAACGTGAACTGGAAGAGCGCCAACGGGATCGCTGACCGATTGGACGACCGTTTGGCGGTGGCCGGTGCATCGCCTGAGGACGTCGGCGTTCGTACCACATTCGCCATCCAAACGACGGAGATTCAGCCGCTGGATTTCGTCGAGACGTGGAAGATTGAAGCGGATTTGACGCCGACCGACGCGATCGTCATCGACCGTGTGGACGAGTCATCCTTCACCGTCGCGATGCAAAACGGAACCGCCCGGTCTGCCACGATCACCACCCCGCTTGGGACCGAAACGCATGATGTCGGGCTGGCCAACGCCACGGAACCGATCGAACACAACGTTGGCTCTGAGCACTGGTCGATCATCACCGTCTACGACGCCGACCAACAGCCCATTCATCGGTCCGTGACGTGGGTGCTTTCGGGGCTTGAGGTCAGCACGGAACTCGGCCAAGGCGAGCACCGCATCGCGATGGTCAACCACGGCAGAGCTGAACGATTTGGTGACGACACGTGGGACTTGCAACACACCCCGCTGGTTCACCTCGACACGCTGGTGAACGGCGAAGTGCGTCTGACCATGGCCTTGCGTGACGTCACCACCAGCGGCAGCATTGGTGGGGGCCGCGTCCCGTTGGACTTCGTCTCCCTCGGCGGCATGACCGTGTTTTCCGAGGAGGTGTGGAACCTGAGGTTCACGATGCGAAACGCTGTCGATCAAATCGTCACACCGCAAATCCACGACGCATGGTTGACCGATTACACGCTGAACCGCGCCGCTGGAACCCTCGAGCAGCACGTGGGCATCAGCCCCTGGCAGCGCGCTTCCGGCATCGATGGATTCACCGTGGACACCGCAGGCGCACCCCTCCAATTCGAACTTGACGTGTCCCGAATCGAGGTGAGGCGATGAACCTCCAACGCGAAGACGAAGCGGTCTCCTCCACCGTCGCGACTGTGCTCCTCTTTGGCGGCGTGGTCACCATCATCGGGATGATGATGGCCTCCATGATGCCGGTCATCATGGAGATGCAGGGCTCGATTGAACGCAACGACATGGCCTCGCAAATGGGCCTCCTGGCCCAGCGGGCCGATGCCCTGTCAGAGACCGGGATGCCCGGCGATGTTGCGCACGTCGAAATCCGGCCCATTGATGGAGAACTGCGATGGGACGAAACCGCGAGTGGCATGTGGTATGCCGCTACATGGGCCGAATCCCACACCCTCCGGTCGCGAGGCTTGCTCGACTTTGACGCGGAATTTGACGTCCGTCACCCTGAATCAGAAACCACCGCAGTGTGCCTCGACGACCTGCGGCTTGGCGCAGATCGGCCCTTCCATTACACCACACCTTCGTGGGCCGAATCCATGGTGCTCAGCGTCACGCCTGGCGTGGCGGAAACCTTGGGNCCGGTGAANGTCANCCCTGCCGATGGGGGCNAAGACCTCGCCTTGCGCGCAGGAGACGTGGTGCGCCTCGATCCTGCACCCGCTGGCCTGACCGCTGAAGCTGCGTTGACNGTGGTCTACCTTCGTGGCGACGGCGGTGCCGNGCTGGTTCCACCCAGCGATGAAGACCCAATCGATGGCACAGGGCGCGCTTGGACCGTGCCGCTCCCCAGCGGCGTTCATCGGGTGCACATGACCTCCGNTGACCGAGCGATGGTCGATTGGACCGTGAGCGACCAGCAGGGACGCGTGATCATGGACGACACNGCCCAAGCCCANGTGGCGCACGGCGCGAACTTCGACGTGAACCTCAGCTCCGCCGCTTTGTTGCACGTGACGAGCAGCGCCCCTGCCGACCTTGTGGTCCATTTGGGCCACGCCGAAGGGCACGGGCGGGTGGTGTTGAACGCCTACCGTGGGCCNATGATGGGCGCGAGTTTCCTTCCTCCGGACGCCGAAGGGCGGCTGATCTTGACCAACCCCGAGCAAAGTTCGACCACCGTGACGTGGCGGGGCGATGGCCGGACCATCGCACCAGGAGGCCACGTGGAGGTCGATTGGCCCCCCACTGGAGCACAAGGCCCCGCCTGGCTTTCGTCCAACGCTCGCATTGCCGCGACATGGGTGGCGGGGAACGGAACCGCGGANGGCGTGCGGATGTTGCCTGCAAGCGACACNGGTGGCCNGTCCGGGCTTGCTTTCGACGTACGCGATGGCTCATCCACGCACCATGGNATCGTGCTGTCCGGCGTGCAGAGCACCCTCNTAGTCGACAGCAGCAACACCACGCTCGACGTCGAGGCCAACACCACGCACACCCTCGCGTCCATCGCTGAGGACAGGATCAACGCCACCGGCGACGGCATCCGCGTGACGGAAATTGTCGGTGAGCACGGTGNTGCCATCGGTTTGCACGACGGTGAAGCGCGCTGCCTTGCCGTCGGGATCGAAGCAAGCGGCTGGGTCAGGCTTGACCTGCCTTGGAGCCAAACCGTCGGCTTCGAACCGCAGGACCAAGCCGCCGCTTGGCGNAGCGGCGCCCACCCTTCAGGACTTGAGATGCGCGTCTATGGCCTCGTCGAAGGTGACGAACTCCATCCCATCGGAAGCGTCTATGCCGTNCATCTTTCCAGGCTCCAATACGCCTTCCAATCCTCCATCCTTGGCATGGAGGTGGCCTACGCTGGAGGAGCGGTCATGACCAACCACCCGGAATTTGACCCCCTCGTGCTGCGGGCGCCAACCGATCGCGGTGGGCCGGGTCCGAGGTTTGCCGCCACGATTCCCGCCATGCACCCAAGCGTCAACAGCCCACAGGGTGCAGGTGCCGTGGACCTGACCATGACCCTGCAATCAAGGGACGTCATGGCTTCGGCTCAAGCCTTTGAAGTGCGCCGCGGCTGGACGGGCCCCTACGGTGGGGCAGTCGCTGAAGTCGGCTCCTACGCGCTCGAAGGGAGCGCAGATTGGACCGTGTACCCTGGACGGCTGGATTTGCTCACCGATTACGTCGGTTGGGTCCCTGACCCTGCCATGGGCACCACCGAATCCGTGTGGCACACCGGAGGAGAGGCCATTCAGTTCTCCCTTCAGATCGCTCATTTGGACGTCAGCATGCGCGAGGTGAACCTGTGAGGCGGANTCGACATGACGAGGGGGCTGCGGCCACCGAGTTGGGGTACGTCTTCACCTTCTTGCTTGGCGTGGTGCTCCTCTCGATGTTCGGCGTCTGGGCCTACGGAATCGAAACNGCCACGCGGGAGCGTTGGAACGCCACGGCCATTCAAGCCAACCTCGACGATGTCGCGGAAGCGGTGGAGCGGGCCGACGACGCAGCACGATTGGANGCAGATCTCCGCTACGTCGAACGGGTGGATTGGCGGCCCTCAGAGGCGGATGAAACCACGATGACCCTCGTGCTCAGCCAAGACGAACTTCGCTTGGACCACACAGGTGGCGACCTTGATTCAGCGGTGGACCTCTCGGGTCTTGGACCCGCNACACACGAAGGNGAGGTGGTGCTTGCTGGCGTCGAAGCCATCTGGGTCATCTATGACAAGGGCGTCACGCGCATTGCGCTNATTCCACCGCTGGACACGCTCAACGGTTCATGACCGCGGCGTGAACTTGTGCTTGCACGTCGCGCATCCGTGTTTTTGCACCCAATTCGCGGAAGACCGTCAGCGCACGTTGGAGGTATTCCATCCGCCGCTGCTTGTCCGGCGTCACGCCTCCCAATTTGGACAACAACTCACCAATTTGCATGCGCAGGTCGTTCGCCTCTGCAATGACGAGGGCTTGGCGGTACTGTTCGGTGGCCTCCTCGACGCGACCACCGTCTTCGTGTACCTCTCCAAGGAGGATGCTGATCTCCACGGTCGCCANGACATCGCCNCCTTGTGCGAGCGCTTCGACGGCGCTCGAGTAATGGTGCAAGGCCAGTTCGGTGTCCTTCATCTTGGCATAGTAGCGGCCGAGAACAGCCTGAGCGCGAGCGTGGAGCATGAGCTCCTCGCCGCCGTCCGTGCGCTCAAACGCCATGATGGCGTGATCACGCGCTCGGTCCACTTCACCAAGATCGAGGAAGGCCCGAGCCANACTGATGCGTGAACCGACCAATTCGTCGGGAGATGANGTGGTCGAGAGGATGGTCTCGACCTGAGCATACGCTTCNAGCGCTGCTTTCTGGTCGTTTTTCCTGCGCANGAGGTAGCCCATGTTGTTGTAAGTCCGGGTCGCGCCTTGCTCGTCTTCCATGGCAATGAAACCCTCGAGCGCCTCTCTGTGGAGGTCGAGGGCCTCGTCCGGGCGACCTTGCTTCAGCGCGACGTCCGCCAAGGTGGAGCGGACTTCCGATGCCGTGCGNCTGTCCTTGGCGTTGAGTGCACCCTCCAACGCGGAAGCCAGCGCGAGGTGCGCATCCTCGAGCCGTCCTTGGAGCGCCAGGACTTCCCCTGAGAGTTGGTGCAACCTCGCGCCATCCGCGTCTGCAAGGTTCTCGAAAGGAACGCGTTCGAGCAAGGTAAGGACCTCCATGTGCCCCTTGCTGACCAACCCACGACCCTCGTTGGTCAACAGGTTCACCGCATCCTCGATTTCATCGCATGCGATGAGGTGGTGAATGTACTCCACGAGTTGTTCTGCGGTGGCGTGGTGCTCGGCGTACCACGCGATGCAGCGACGGTGAAGGTCCTGACGCTGCTGCTCGTCGAGGCTTCGCAAAAGGAATTCACGGATGAGATCGTGCACGTCAAACGTGTTGCTGTCCGCCTGTCGAGCCAGGCCCTGATCGACNAGNGAATCNAGCACGTCGAGATCAAGGTCCTGCTGACCGAGCGCGTCAAGCGACACGGATTCCCTGAACANGGACAAGGCGGAGAGCACGCGCTTCTCCTCCGCGCTGAGTTTGGAGAAAATCTCCACCGACACATANGCCTCAAGGGACTCGTGGTANGCGCCCGCNGATGCCCCGCGGTTGATCAATTCAAGCACGAGTGGATGCCCTCGTGACAGCCCGTGNATGTGGAGCCACTGTTCGTCAGAAAGGTCCTCAAAACTGCTGAGCANCTTCCGCGTGGCCTCNGGATCAAGNCCGTCGAGCGGCAACACGAAGCTGGANATCCTTCCTTCTGCGTCCTTTGCGGCCACGACGGGTTTGAATGAACGAGAAAACAGCACCAATCCCACCAAATCTTCTGCTTCGATGAGGTTNAGGGCCAATGCTTGGACGGTTTGGTGGAGCACCGCGTCGGAGACCTTGTGNTAGTCGTCCANGATCAGCANCGACGGNGTNCCTGAGAGGGCATCTGCAATGAGCCGGGCAGCNTCGGAAGNCTGNGGNACCGGGGTCGCAGCAAGGTAATCNGANAANGANGCATCCCCCATGTTCGCCAACCACTCGGCCACGGATTCCAAGCAGGCACGCGCGCTCTCCCAGTCCTGACAACGGTGGTAGAGGATGTTCCGACGATGCGTGAAGCGTTCGACCAACTTCCCTGCCACGGTGGTCTTGCCAATACCGGCAATCCCGGGAACGAGGAGGGTGGTGGCCCGAGCATCGAGCAGGCTGACGATGTGATCGAGTTCGCGCTCGCGACCGTAGAATTTCCTGACGCGCGGGAGGTCAGCCAACGACGTGACCAACTGCTTTTCCACGTGCTTGGAAAGGTCGCGGTCCACCAAATCTGGCGACAGTCCGCGGACGTCCAACACCCCGTTGTCGTCCATGTAGCGGATGACGTCAACTGGCCGCATGGGGAAGGGGAGCACTTCGTGCACAGACCCAAGTTCGCTGCGCTTTGATGAGCCGTCCTCAAGGAGGCAATGCACGGGATGTTCACGCAGACGCTGCCACGTCTCTTCGGCGGTGGTGATGCCACCATCGGTCAGGAAATACGCCTTGCGTTTNCTGGCCACGCCAGACACGTGCGCCTGGCGCTCAACCAACAGCCCAGAATCCTTGAGCGAAGCGATAGCACGCGGGACGTTTGACCGGGCGATGGCCACGGCGTTGGCGATGCCCATTTGGGACAGCGCGAACGGGACCTCGACGCTGGACTTGTAGTCCACGTAGTCCCTCAGGTGGAGCAGGATGCGCTCCTGCACCCCCGGCTTCGGATTGCCGCTCAAGCTTCGCCCTCACTCGGTGGACGGCACGTAATCGGGGTCCGGGACCCACTGATTCGTTGCCGCATCCCAAAGCCAACCTGGGTGTTGGGAACTCGCTGCAGGCGCTGCTGCTTGAGCGGCCTGCTGGGCGGGAATCTCCGGAGCCGCCTTCTTGGCCCACGCGTAGGGGTCTTCCTCCACCTNTGCCGTTGCGGCGTCGGCTTCTTCCTCGAACTCCTCGTACTCCACGAAGAAGGTCAAGACGACACCCGCAAGGACCACAACGGCCAACAGGGCACCCACGATGATCCAGATCATCGAAAGACCGCCTTGAGCCGCGGAAGCGGGCGTGATGGTGTACTGCGAGCTGCTGTCTTGACCGTCCATTTCGAAGTAAATCTGNGTGGCCTGGTTGCTGTTGAGCTGCGTCAGCGTGACGTCCATGGTCCANGTACCGTCCGAAAGCACGCGCGTGGAGTTCAAGCGGATTCCACCGGATTCGGTCCGCACCGAAACCGTCGATCCGGGAAGACCGGTTCCTGAGAAGGTCGCNGGCACGTCGGTGTCGAGGTATTCTTCGTTGCTGATCTTCTGNACGTCGAACTCGACGGCACGGACGAGGAAGTTCACGCGGAAGGAATAGGCCACGGAGCCGTATTCGTCCTGAGCCTCAAACATCACTTGTTCGAGCGACCATTCGCTGATTTCGGTCGTGGTTTGGGCCATGCCGTCCATCGGATTGTAGGTNGCCACACCACGCGAGTTGATGGTGATGTACGCAGGGTAGTCGTCGTCCTCNAAGGTGGCAGGGTCGTCAAAGACGTCGTAGATGAGGAAGGTCGAATCCACGTCCGCGTCGCTGAAGAACGCCGCAAGGTCGATGCTCTCACCGGCGCCACAGCGGTCGATGCTGTTCGANTTCTTGTCNCAGAAGATGGTCAAGGTCTGTGGCCATTCAAGGCCGTTGAAGGTCGGTGCGTTGTTTTCACGGTCCACCGGGTTGTCGATGCGGATGCGCCGGCGCACCTCATCGGAGTAGTCCTCGCCGTCGTAGGCACGCACGATGATCTCGTACTGCTGATCGTGGATGTAGTCCGAGGTGTCCCACGTCACCTGCCATGCACCGTTGGAGAGGAATNGCGTGACGATGAGTTCCTCGTCGGACATCAAGATGCTTGACGCAAGATCGAGGACTTGNACNTCAACACGGGTCACTTGGCCGTCGTTGTCCAACGCACCACCCTGGAGATAGGAGTCCTCGCTGGCGCGCAGGATGCCACCGTCNATCACCAATTCACCATCGGCCGTGTAGGCATCGACGGTCACGAAAGGTGGNGTGTTGTCGTTCTCGATGATGAGGGTGCGACGCTCCACGTTGCAGCCGTCAGGCCAGTCGATGCAGAAGTCGGAGTCCGCCGCCCAGACCTCGAAGGTGTATTCACCGCTGGGCAGGTCTTCGAAGTTCCACTGGTATTCCCAAGCGGTCTGGCCCTGGGTGTACAGGTGNGAGAAGTAGTCGTTGGGACCGGTGATGTTGAACCAAATCTGCTGGATGTCCGAGCCTTGAACGCCCACGTATGGGTCGGAGGCGGTTCCAGTGAAGAGCACCTTACCGTTCCTGTGGGTGGAACCGTCCAGCGGTTCGTTGAGGATGAGGGTCGGAGGCACGAGGTTGAGCTTGTACTTCCGGGTCTCTTGCGGGGANGTGTCCAANCCGTCNAAGGCGCGAACGCGGAAGGTCACGTCGCTCTCNCCTTCGGGGTGACCGGAGAGGTCCCATTCGAAAGACCANGTCTTGAACGGATGGTTNTCGCGGGTGATTTCGCCGTTCGCACCNGAGGTNTCCGTTGCGGAATACCANGANTGGCTGCCGGGCGGTTGAACNTCGACGCGCTTCACGATGCCGAATTGCTTCTCGTATGCGATTTGGTCCAGTGCGTATTCACCGGGGCTACCGCTTCCGGCAATCCCGTCCCATGCGGCTCCCGTCAGGGTGACCGTGGTGGCAAACGATGCGCCGTCGAGTTGGTCGACCACAACGCTTGGCCGCAGATTGTCAAGGTTGATGATGTCGTCTATTCCGCCGGTCAAGGTGAACGAGAAGGTCTTCTCGCCCTTGCCGAATTTGTAGGCCTCAACCGTGTAGAAGGCCTGCTCACGGCCGTTGGCACAGTCCTCGTCGGCCGTGTCGACCTTCGTGTCGCCGTCGTTGTCGTACCCGTCGGCACAGGAGTTCTCGTCAATGGCCTCAACTTCTGGCGTTCCAGGAACGTCAACGGCCGAGTCGCCGACGACGTGGTTCCAGTTTCGGTCGATGAGGAAGTCGCTGGGCAGCGACACGAAGTCGGTGAAGCCGAAGGCGTCGGTTTCCAGTTCGTAGAGGGGCAGGCCCACCGAATCCCGGATGACCACGGTGGCGTCGGCCACGTTGGAACCCGCTGCCTTGACCTGATACCGGACCAATTCACCTTGTCGAACCTGCGTGCCCCACTCGGAGTTCTGGTTCTGAACGAAGATCTTCGACGTGTCGAAGTTCTGAAGGTCGGCGTACGAGAACACCGTGGAGTTGGACACCAGCTCCATGGCCAACGGCATGTCGCGTGGGGGCAATTCAGCCGAAACGGGCAGTTGCAGGCACTCGTCGGTCACGTAGGGGCACTCTGCACCCTCCCACGCCAGCATGACGGGGTAACCTGAAGCCACGTCTGGGATGTATTCAGACTGGACCGTGATCCGGGACTCAGTGACGTTGTAGACCTGCGTCGCGTTGGTCCACGTGTTGCCTGAAAAGTACCCAATCGACCCGTACTTGTTGCCGTAGTTGTCGTCAAATTGGAAGATGCGCACCGCGAAGTCCCCGGTTTCCATGTCGTTGTCCTGGACGTTGACGATGCCACCGTTCACGCGCAGTGCGTCTCCCATGTTGTTGGTGACGCGGTTGTTCACGATGGTGGCGCTGGCCATGAACACGTGGATGGCAGGGCAGGCGAAGTCTCCACCGTACATGTAGTTCGAGTTGCAGGTCCCAGAGTTGTTCTCAATGATGTTGTTTGCAAAGTACAAGCGGTTCGCGGTTGGGGCGGGTGCGTTCCAACCTTGGTCCCTGTAGTGGTATTCACCGAGCACAACGGGCTCGAAGGTGGTGTCGTGGATGGTGTTGTTCTCTGCGATGACGTCGGAGGAACCCAAAATCCAGAACCCGTTGTATCCTTCGATAGGGCCAATATCGTTGTCGTAAAGTTCAGCGTAGGAGGAGCGCACGGCAACGCCAGAACCTGCACTTGCTCCTGAAATGGTGTTGTCCGACGCAGAGATGCGAGCACCATCGTAAGCGGTGATGCCGGCGCCCTCTTCCGTGGTGATCTCGTTGTCGTTGATGTACAGGATGTGGTTGATTTCGCCGGTTTGCTTGAATGAGTTGGTGTCAACACCACTGCACAACACATCAACCGTGGAGTTCGTGAAAGAGCCCGAACTTCCGCGCAAGAAGATGCCATATGCGTTGTCGCGGATGTCCAGCTGTTCCATGTTGATGTACGAGTCCTCGGTGTAAATGAGCGAGCGCCCACCGCCTTGGTTGCCACATTGGGCCTCTGTGTCGCCGGTAAAGGTCGAGGTCCGCACCTCCATAGCAGAAAGGATACCAAGACCTGCCCCGAGGGTTTCAATGGCAGCGCCGTTGAAGCCTCGACCGTCGACGCCAATTGTGAATTCGGAGTTTGAGATGATGGGCGACGCGGCCTCAATCGCGATGATGTTGGTTGTGTTAATGTCCGAGAATGAGAGGCCGTTCGCGTTGATGCTTGAGCCGTCAAAAACCAGTGCTCCGTACCTGTAGGTTTGAGCATTGGCGGAATAAATCGGGAAACCATAGGCTTTCTCGAAGTGAACAAAATTCAGACTCGTCAGGGCCTCGTCGATGGTGTCGCGGATGACAACGCCTCCTCCACATGCGGCGTCTGGGTTGTTTCGCGGAACCTGAGCGTTCGGGATGTGGCACCAGTTCGTCTTTGTCCAATCCGATGGTGTGCCCCACAAGAAGCGAACTGGAGAGCTTTGGCTGCCCTGGGTGGCGCCGCATGCCGCATCGCCCGCGCAAAGCGCGCCTCGGACGTTAAGGTATGACCCAGCTGGCACGTTGATGGTGGTTCCTGCGTTGATGATCAGGGTGGCGCCCTCGGCCACGGTGACGTTCCCAGTCATGGTGTGTGTCCCAGACCATGTTTCCGTTCCAGAGACAATGCCGTTTTTGGTCTCGTTGTTGGCAGAAACGGTCGGGACCGTCACCATGCCCACCATGAGGGACATGAGAAGGAGGGTGACGAGTGAAATGCTGCTCAGGGGTCGGCGTCCAGACATGGTATCCACCATGCTTTGCTGATTCGGACGACATATAACGCTGTGGGCCGTTTTGTGCCGCTTTTTGTGTCAAAATATCGCTTCTTGTATCACAAAATTTTGCCCTCAGAAGGCTTCAGGACAGCTCGTATCAACCGCATTGAACCACGCCATGGCGTCTAATTCGCCGTAACCGGCTGTCGGGGAGTGCGACGTTCCAAGCGAGTCCCTCAGCGCATGTTTGAGGTGAATCACGCAGCGATCGTCATCCACCTTGAGATCAGGATAGGCTTCCAGGATCATGGCGAGCGCAGCGCTGACCAGCACCGTCGACACCGAGGTGCCGCTGGAGGTGAACCATGCGTCGTCAGCTCCCGTTGAGATGACGTTGACGCCAGGCGCCGTGACCTCAGGCTTCCGATGTGGATGCTCGCCCGTCCCGTCGCCACGCGAGGAATTCTCCCACACAGCGCCGGTTTCGTTGGTGGCGCCCACAGCGATGACCCGCGGCAGGAAGGCGGGCGAGGCCACCTTCCCATCGTCGCCTGCACCGCCGTCGTTGCCCGCTGCTGCGACGACAAAAATGCCCGCGTCCAGTGCCCGTCGAACCGAGGAGACCACCACGTCACGTTGCCCTTCCATGCGCTCACCGCCCAACGAAAGCGAAATGAGGTCAGCATCAAAACCAGTGCGGCACCAATCGATGGCTTCTGCAACGATGGCGTCGTCACCGGTGTTTTCTCCGTCGCTGTCGCCAGCGAGGGCTGCTGCGACCCCGAGGGTGATCCCTTGGGCCGCACCCTGCTGATGGCCGTCTGCAACGAGCAACCCGACCATCATCGTACCGTGAGCGGTTGCGCCGCGATCCAGAGGTTCAACTGAGTTCCCAACGAAATCCCGGAACATCACCTCTTGGCCCTCAAAGGCCGAGTGTGATGCATCTAACCCGGTGTCCACCACGCAGAGACGAACCCCAGTTCCGTCCAGTCCCTCGTCCGAGAGGTCCCGCAAGCCGGTGTTGTCGAACGCCCACTCGGAATCCCCGAGCGGGATCTCCACGAGGAACCAGCCCTGGCCTGCAATCAATCCGACCATGATGAGCAACACCACAAGGCCGAGAGAAGAACGGGCGACGCGACGCCGGCGGTGAGGGACGGCGGTCACGACGCTCGGCGCCCAACCCATCACNTCNGAGCGCCATGCGGCTTCGTGCTGNACCGCTGAAGGATCGACGGCGGTCAGGATGCGTGGCTCNCCCGGTTCNGGNAGNAACTCCATNCCATCCAGGGCTGANGGCCTCACGGCTGNNANANCACGACCTCCGCATTTGAAGGCCTGTTGGAGGTCAGAACCGACGGCTNCCAGAGCGAGAGAGGCTGAGGCCGCCCCACACGACGAGACCGACGAACGCGATNACAAGCAGCGCGAGGACGGTCTGTCCCACCCCGGTATTGTCCGTGTTGGTTTCGATGTTGAAACGGATTTGGAAGTCGATTGGATCGTCTCCTGTTCCGTCGGAATCGGCCTCAATCGTGGCAAACTCAGCATCGTCGCCCGTCACTTCGAGGTAGAACTCAAACCGCTTGTTGCCGTTGGTCATGGACCCAACATCGAANTCNGCNTTGACGGTTTCACCGCCGGGNACNGACAACGTCACCTGCTGGTANTCAAGGCCCTCACCTTGCTGACGGGCGTAGACGATGACAGANTTCNCCGCATCGCGCTCACCGCTGTTGGTNACGGGGATGACCACGATGGTCGATNCNTGCTCAGCGGTGTTGTCCGATTCNTGCACCGCCANGTCTTGGTCNACGCTGAGGACGATGGCCGCGTTCACCACGGTCATCTGCAGGCTCGTGCTGCTTCCGCCGACTTCGGTGACGCCGATGGTCACTTCGAGTTCACCGGTGGTGAAGCTTGCGTCGGAGCGGACGTTGAACGCTTGCGTACGCGTGTCTCCAGCCGCCACGGTGATGGTGCTGGAGGCTGGCGTGATCTCCCACAGGGTCGCGTCGTAGTTCTCAACGACTTCGAAGGTGAAGGTCGCGTCACCGTTTCCGTTGTTGGTCAATGTCGTCGTCAGNGTTTGCACGTCATCNCTGCCAATGCCCACACGNTCGTCGACGGCTTCGACGTCGAAGCCGCGNATGACCGGCACGCGGACGGTCATCGAACGCTCGGTGAATTCACCGGTCTCTGCCGTCAGCATGACGTTCACGCTGTGGCCGTTCTGCAGCGACAGCGAGGTGTTCTGGTCAGGGAGCGTGATGCGCACCTTCAACGTAGCCGACATGGGCACATCGTCCGTGGATGCGTTTTCACCGATGCCGAGACGGACCTCAAGCGTGGATTGCCACGCTTCTTCGGTGGCGTTCCAGAACTCGACGCTCCAATCGGAGGCATCGGGAGCGTTGCCCGCGTTGCCGCTTGCGGTGTAGACGTCCTCGTACTCCGTACCGTCGTAGGTCACGTCAACCGTGAGTTCAACGGCGGTGTGCTCGTAGTCACCGTCCTGCTTGGCTTGGATGTCCNCACCGCTCGCNTCGTCCGTGTAGGACTCGACGGTATCGGCGTCGACGGTGCCCACTTCGACCACGAGGTCGCGGTCNGCACGACGGTCNAGGATGAGGAACATCTGCTGTCGNTCGGCTGAAACGGTGGTGAAGTTGCTGCCTTCGTAACTCATGTTGAGTTCGAGTTCGTGCTGCACGGTGACCATGTCTGCCGNGAAGGAGACACGCCCTGAGGGCACCAACATGCTCAGCGCACCGTCGTCGTTCACCGTGATGTCCCACGACACATCGTCGTCAAGTTCCACGGTCACGGTCGGTCCTTCGCTGATCAGCGGGGCACCGGCCGAGGCGCTGCCAAGGTGGTGCTGGGCCAAGTCGATGGCCGTCCACGAGGTTTGCAGGTCGACGTAGCCGCCGAGCACCATGGTCTGGTCCAAGTGACCGCCGGAGCCGACGCTGGCGTCAAGCAGACCGATGGCGACGGCACCGTTGTTCTCACCGGGGTCGGCTTCTCGAACGATGACGACCCACGCACCGGGCTCGACCTGNGCGTCCCACGTCAAGGTGGTNCCGTCAAAGGACGTGCTGTCCACCGTCACCGCATCGCGGGCCAAGCCTGAAGCGGGCTGGAGCACGACNGATGCGCCGTCAAGGCGGGTCGCATCAACGGCGTCCGTGATGGCTCCGCTGACGTCAACAAGGCCCACCGACACTTCGAGGTCCTCGGACATCGCACTGTCGTTGACCACGTANAGACCGTTGCCGTCGAGGTCGTAAGCGACGTCAGCAAAGCCCAGCTTGCTGCCTTCCACCACGTAGGATGTGCGGACAGGCACGAAGAGTTGCCAGACACCGTTCTCATCAGAAGTCACGTTCGAGATGAACGTCGTCCCGTCGAGGCTCGTGACGTTCATGAGCACGCCCTCGACGCCTTCGTTGGCATCGGGCGTGTCGTCGTTGTCAAGGTCCCAGTAGAGGCGACCACCGATTTCCACGTCGTGGTCGGCGTAAAGGTCCGTGATGTTCACTTCCTCTCCTTCTGAAAGGGTAAACGGCGTCGCGCTGGTGTCGAGGGTCCAACGGTCCTGAACGTCCTCTCGCTCCATGTGCACCGACCACGTGCCGGGCATCATCGGTTCAGCAACCTGACCGTTTTCATCGGTCAAGTCCAAGGACACGTTGCCGAGACCGTCCGCGGACACCAGGGTCATGCGGAAGCCGGACAGGTTGTTCTCACTGAGGGCTTCACGGAGGTGAAGGCTCACATCGGCCGCTTCAACGGTGGCCAAGGACACGTCGGTGCGTGCACTGTTCTCGCTCACCGTCAGGGCCTGCCGGAGGATCTCCGTAGCGTCCTCTCCTTCGAACGCGCCAATCACGGCAATCCAATCGCCGCTTGGCACGTAATCCGCGAAGGTACCGTTCTCATCCACCGGGACGTTGCGGTAATCCTCACCGTCCGTGGACACGAGCAACACGCTGTCGCCTTGTGGGCGGAGGGTGGAACCGTTTGCATCGGTGACCGTGCCGTTCATGCGCCACTCGTCCACCAATCCGACGTCGATGGTCTCGATCGGTTCGGGGATGCCAATCACGATGGCAGAGAGCGGAGAGGCAGGCACCAAAGCGTACGCACTCGCGTTCTCGGAGGCCGCATCCTGCTCGGCGAACTCGATGGTGTAGGTGCCGATGGGCATGTCCAGCGTCAGCGTGCCGTTTGCAGCGTACATGTCTGCGGTCACGTTGAGCAACGCACCGTGTTCCGTGCTCGGAACGAGGGTGAACGCTGGCGTGACCGTGCTGCCGTTGGAGGCGTTGCCGTCTCCCGCCACGTCTTGGAAGACGTGGAAGGTCATGGCGTGACCGCCGGGGTTGAGGTAGAGGCTTGCGGGTTCCAGCACGAATTCTGGGTTCCGAACGACCACCACGTCCTCATCGGACGTCGCGTTGTACAGGACGTCCTCCACGACGCTGATGTCGTAGGTTCCAGCGGGGAGGTTGAAGACAAAGCCGCCATCCGTGTTCGAGACGGATTCCCACACGACACCGTCGGTGCTGGTGGCCGTCATCTCGACGGGCATCCATCCGGGGATGGCGTCGTTCCAGAAGGTGCTGTTGTCGATGTGGTAGAGTGCGCCGGAGATGAACTCGATCGGTTCGAGCACGATGCTCAGGTCATCCATGCCCTCGGTGACGGTCACGACCGTCCCGTACCCGTAATTGACGGTGGTCTTGGTCATCGTCAGCGAGTAACTCTCGTCGACCGGAACGCGCATCGAGAACAGGCCGTCGTCGCCGGTGTTCGCGGTGAAGGTCAGGTCACCTGCGCCCCTTGCGACCACGTCGACTTGTGTGGCGGCCTCGGTTGGTCGCTCATCGGTCTCGAGCCAGGCATCGTACCCGTTGTCAGCGCCGAACGGCGCTTCGACGGAGCCGTTCAGCCAAGTCGAAGCCGCGTACGTCAGGGTGGTCGTGATGTCGTCTTCCTCGACGTCGAGCAGAGCAAGGAGCAGGTGCTCCTCGTCCGCGTCGTCTGAAATGGTGTAGCTGCCCATGGGAACCTCGGCGTACAGGACGCCGTTCTCGTCGCTCACGGCCACGTAGGGTTCGAGGCCGGAATCGGGCAGGTTGTTGGTCAGCGTCACCGTGCGGTTGGCGACGTCAACCGTGGGCTGGCCGTCGCTGCCAAAGGGCGCCTCGAGCTGAATCGTGACGTCGGTCATCGGCGGCACAGGGTAGGCCAACGTGATGTTCTCAGGCTCGTCTTGAACGCTGAACGTCGCGTTGATTTCGTACCAGCCGTCCTGGTCGATGTCCACGCGGTAGTAGTACTCACCCGACGGGATTGGGCCTTGGCTGAAGCTGCCGTTTTCGTCGGTGACGATGGTCACGGCTTCGTCCAATCCAAGGACGGTGTCCACCAACTCGATGATCGTGTCAGGCAGGACGTTGCCCTCCATGTCTTCGAGAACGTCGGCAAACACGGCACCCGGCATGGTCATCTCAACGTCATACGAGGCTTCGATACCGACCGTCACAGGGTCCGGCAACAAGACCTGTCGACCGTTGGGGAGCACGGCAAACATGTTGTAGACGCCGGGAAGGAGCCCGGTCTTGTAGAAGGAACCTGGCTGAACCATCGGTCCAGAGAAGTCGCCTTGACCGGTGAAGAGGCCCGTTCCGTTGAGGGTCCCAACGCCCTCGAAGACGCCAGCGCCCTCGAAGGTCTGACCTTGCACGTCTCGGACGACGACGGTCGGCGAAAGGGTCTCCACACGGCCGCTGGCCGTCACGGTTCCCTCGAACAGGTATTTGCTCGCGTTTTCGGTACCGGTCATGGTGCACACCGAGGTGTTCTCAGGCGTCATGGCGTTGTTGTCGAGACAGTCGGAGACGTTGGCGAGGTCGGCTTCGCTGACCCAACCCTCGATGATGCCTCGACCGGTCCAGGTGCCGTTGGCGGTGTGGATGCGGTCGCCGTTCAATTGACGGGTGTAGGTCCCCGTGAACTCGCGCGCCACCGCGACGCCGTCGGACTCGAAAGTCCCGTTTTCGGTGAACGTCACCTCACCCGTCCCCTGGAGGATGCGGGTTTCTTCGGTGGTGAAGGATCCGTTGTTGGTCACCACGGTGTGGTTGTCGGTGTAGGACCAAATATCGCGCAGGATGAAGGTCGTGTCCACAAGCGGTTCACCGGCAAAGGATTCGTCGCCGGTCCACGTCACGATGCCGCTCACACCGCTCGAGGCCACGGCAAGGTCCGCCGTGCGGTCGAGCGCCTTCACACGGTTGGCCTCGTCAGCGCTGACGTTGAGGTGGGTTTCACCCACCCAGGTCATGTTGGCGACCTCACCGAGGACGGCGGTGATCTCGTTGATGGTGCGGTCCTCGTTGTATTCGGTCAGGACGTCACCGAGGTTCTCGGTGAAAGAGCCGTCCTGAATCGCGTTGCGGGCCGAAGAGGGGTCGTACTCGCCAATGAAGGCGCTCACGCGAATATGGCCTGCTGGAGCAAGGAAGGAATAGCGTCCTTCTTCGTCGGTGTCCACGAAGCCGATAGGGATCCAGTAGGTGTCTGCGTCGAGGTCTTCGCCGGATTCGCCAGAGAAAGCGTCGCGCTCGACAAGGAGCCGCACGTTCTCGAGGGGTTGTCCGTCGTCGGCAAAGGTCACTTGACCGATCATCTCTGCGCCGGGGTAGAACTTCAGGATCTTGACCATGGAGTTGGCTTGTCCGTAGCCGTTCTCGGCGTTGACGTCATCGTTGTAGTTCGCAAGGACGAAGTGGTTCATCATCGCGCCGGGAAGCGGCAAGGCTTGGGCCATGAAGGTCCCAGGCGAGCCGCTCTGGCCAAAGTGCTGCGCAGGCTGCGGGTTGGAGCCGTCGCTGTCCACGCCAAGCGTGGATGCACCGTAGCCGACGTAGGTTCGGGCCACCATGGTGTCAAAGAAATGGGCCGTGTGGTCGGCTCGTACGTCGATGATCTGCACAGGGTCAATTTCCGCACCCGCCTGCTGATTGAGCACGTCTTGCCGAATGGCTTCGTCAACCTCTTCACGCGTCATTTCGTCGGTGAAGGCACCGCGCTGGGTCTCGTACACCTCCGTCATGAAGGTGGTCGGGTCCTGACCGGACAGGATGGTCGGGGCGGCGAAGATACCCATGGGTTGTCCCGCGTTGTATTGGGCGTCGGCCGTGTATCGGCCGGCGCGTGGGTAGAGGCGGTTGTCGACAGCGAAGTAGCGGATTTCGTGGTCACGCTCAACCGTCTCGCCGGGAGCACCGTGGTAGTCTTGCACCGAATAGGCGCCCTCCAAACCGATGATGTCGGTGTAGAGGTCCATGACCTGTGCTTCGGTCAGTCCGTTGACCAAGAGTTGGACGGTCATGGCCAGACGGGCGTTGGAACGGTGAATGTGCGTTGAGACCGAATTGAACTCCTCGGCGAGATCTGCAGTGTACCAGTAGTCACCAAACACGTAGTGGGTCACTTCGAACGTGGTGTCCGAGGTCAATCGAACGTTGTTGTTGAACGTGCGGTTGGCGTCTTCCTGCGACAGGAAGTCCGTACCATCACACGAACTGGCGAGGCTCTCGGCACAGGCGAGGATCTCGCCGTCCTTCCAGAGGCGCCATCGCACGTCGTCGCTGGTGGTGCCGTCGTCGTTGAGCTTGTGACCTTCGGTCATGATGGTGTCCCGGTTGGTCTGCGTCACGCGGAACGCGGCGTCCAAGACCTCAATGGGAAGGCTCACCTCACGCTCTTGACCGTCGATGACCCGGGTCTCGTCTCGGTATTCTGTGCCGTCGTTGATGTCGATCAGTGCGGCGTATTGGGCGTCGCTGAGGTGGTCCTGCAGCACCGCATCAAATGGCGGGGTGAATTTTGAGTCGTAGCCGTGCTGGGCCGCGTAGGTTCGGTCACCCTCTGCAAGCTGCCAGAACCACATGGCGGCCAAGTCGGCTTCGCCGCGGGCCAGAAGCATGTTCCCAGTGGCCGGGATGCCCGACTGGAAGTTGTCAGAGACGGAGGGGTGGTCCCCCGACGTCAGGGCTTGGAAACCGTAGTCCCACCACGAGACAAACGCCGGCTTCTCGGAGTAGGGTTCATCGGCGTCCTGAGCCGCAAGCCAAGCGTATGCATCGTTCCATCCTTGCTGGTTGAAACTGCTGCCAAAGGCGCCGAGGTACCGCATGCCCCCGTCCTCATAGGCGGTGGGGTTCAGGAAGGAGAATCCAGCCACGTCCCAACGGAGCACGTCGGGAACGACGTTGTAGAGCGTCTCGTCGATGTCGTCCTCTGCGGGAGAGGTGCCGGGAATACCGGCGTCAAGTCCGTAGGTCATGTGCTGGCCGCCAAGCATGATCATGACGAGCATGATCGCGCTGAATTGTGGCGTGCGCCACACGGCCTTGCGCGCCGAGGCAATACGGTCGGCCGGTGTTCGAACACCCATCCGACGCATCTTGCGCGTCATTTCCTTGGTGCCTGACCAGCTCCACAGGCCCACTGCACCCCAAGCGCCGAGCACGGCCATGGCCGGTGTGGCGTTGAAGATGAAACGCGCAGCGGTCCACGACATGAAGATGGCCAGGAGGATCCACGTGGCCATGAAGACGTGCTCGTGGCGGCGTTGCCGGGTGCCTCGCCAAAGGGCGATGATGCCCATGCTAAGCGCGAGGATGAACACGATTGGACCAAAGGACGCGAAGAGCATCCCACGGTCTGGCGCGTTGGCTTCTGCAACCGTGCCGAAAATCTTGGTCTTGGTGAACTAGCCAGCCCCGGTGAACAAGACGTTGAAGGCATTGGATTGCTCGAAGAATTGGAGCAGCCAAATGATGGCCACGAAGGCCACGGCAGCGCCGGTGAGGGAACCCAGAACGAGCAGCCAGGGCTTGTCGCGGAATCCGGTCGTCACATAGGCGATGGCCATGGTGAAGCCGAGCACGAACAACAGGGGCTGCAGGCCCGTGCCGCTGAAGACCAAGTCCATGCCAGGGTAGGCGTAGAACGGCATGGCCAGGAGCAACGTCGTTCCCAGCATGGTCAGCATCAGCATGTTGAGCGTGGTGCTGTCCTTGTTGCGGAACATGTTGGTCGCGACGATGTAGACGTAGCCCACGAAGAGGATCGAAGGTGCGACCACGAAACCCTTCCAACCGAGGGCGACCACACCGAAGGCGACACCGGCCAAGGCCGCGTTGACCACGGCGAAGCGACGGTGAGTGGCCACGTCTCCAAAGGCGCGAAGCACGGTGGACGGGCGGGCGTCGGTGGTCCGCGTGAGGCGTTCGTCACCGCCCGCGGCCATGGCTCGAAGGAACCACATAAAGCCGAGCGCCATGAAGAACATCACGAAGGCGTCGTGGTCCGCGTTGGCCCACGTCGAACGGGAAATGTGACCGGGCATCATGGCGATGAGCCATGCTGCGATGACCGCAGCGGGCTTGCTGACGTGGTCGCGTGCGATGGCCGCGACAGGGAAAACCGTCAGCGCGCCAAAGATGGCGGGGATGGAGACCATCGCCCACCAGACGGCGTCCTCGGGGGTGGCGAGGAAGGGCTCCAGCACCATGGCGAGCAGGGCGATGGACCACACGAACAAGGGCGGACGCGGGTTGATGCCGCCCAACGGATAGAAGCGATCCGCGTCAAAGACGAGGTGCGCGTTCTGCATCATGATGTAGTCGACGACGCGCTTCATGTACCACGGGTCAGAACCGCCGGTGAGGTCCCAATCGCCGGTCCCGTAGCCGTTCATGGCGGGGATGACGTACCACTGGGTGCGGACCGCGAAGGCCATGAGAAAGGCCGAGGCGATCATGACCTGCGACCAGTGTGCTGACCAGAAGGTTCGGGCGCCACTCGGCGCGTCCTCAGAGCGGTTGCTCCACCCGCCCCACGACTTGTTCGTGGAGATGGAATAGATGGCAAGGCCGATGAAGAAGGTCACACCAAACCACACCACAGGAGCCATGGAGCTCTCGTTTTCGACATCGCCCCACATGCCCATTTCGTAGGCGGCGGCGACGAGGTAGTAGACCCACATCGAACCAAGGGCCATGGCACGGGTGTACCAGCGCTCGGCGACCATGCTGGCCACCGCAAGGGCAACGAAACCGGTCAAGACCGCGGCCCAAACAGAAAAGTGGCCCATGTAGCCATCAACGCCGGTCAAGGCCAATCGGTCGTACAGCTCCACCCGGTGGAACTGGAGCAAGGCCAGGGCGTGAGCGGTGACCCAAGCGACCAGTCCGACCTGCAGGGGCAGGCTGTTGCGGTCCCAGGGTCCGTCGAAGTCCGACAGGTGACCGAACCAACCCTTGCCGGGCTCATCAATCGCGCCACGGGCGAGGACCGCAACCAGCGCGCCGAGCACGCTGAACATGATCCAGACGTTGAAGAACACAAAGGCGAGGGCTTCGCGGTATTCGTTCAGCGTCGGCGCGGTTTGACCATCGAGGGTGTATTCCTTCGTCACGAGGCCGCTGTCACCGGCCGTCGCGGCTGCGACCATGCCGAACAGCAGACCCACGCTGGAGAACGTGAGGATGGTCGCCCATTCTGGGCGCTCACCGCTCACCAACACGTGGGTGCCGATGAGGTTGATGGCAAACAACAGGCCAACAAAGGCACTGCCGCCAGCGGCGGGAACGGCGAGGAAGCCGAGGGCCGCGCCTGCGAGGATCGTCCCGAGAGAGAGGGTGGACGTCGACGCAGGAAGGACCTCGCGCTCGGCGAGGAGGCTCGGCACGCGGCCAAGCATCGCACCCGCGGCCACAATGAGCAGCGGGTACAGGTCATTCTCGAATCCGAGGCCGAAGCCTCCGATTTGGTCGGTAAGCATCGCCAAAAGGACGGCAATCGGCGCAAGAAGCAGGCCGAGTGACGTCTTTGACGACACGGTCGTCTCGTTCGTGGTGGTCATGGGGTATCCCTCTCTACGTGCAACAGCATGGCTGAAGCAACTCCGCGACCTATGGCGTCGTTATAACCGGTTCGGCCCGACACGGGGCCGCAGTCACTCGAGCGAGTGTTCAATTCAACTCGGGATGCTGAACACCCGCTCGTGCGCCGATGTCACGGCGGTGGTGGGCGCCCTCCAGCGCCAGGTCTGAAAGGCGTGCGTAGGCCAAGTCGGCCGCCTCTTGCAGGCTATCGCTCATGCCGGTCACGCTGAGCACCCGCCCACCGCTTGAGATGGGCGTGCCATCTGCGTCCAATTTCACGCCGGCCATGTTGACCCATGCACGGCCATGTCCAGACTGAGTGGCTTCAGCCACGTCCAGTCCTTCGATGCTGCGTCCGGTCACCGCACTCGATGGGTAGCCCTCGCTCGCGAGCACCACCGTCAGCAGCGCGCTCTCCTCGAGGCCATGGGTCACACCCGCGAGGTCGTCGTGCGCAACGGCCGTGAACCAATCCAGGGCGTGGTCTCCAAGCAGCGGCATGGTCACCTGGCATTCAGGATCACCAAAACGGACGTTGAATTCCACCACGTAGGGGTCGCCCTTCTGGTCGATCATCAGCCCGACATAGAGCACACCACGGTAGGGCACGTCCTGTGCGGTGAGGTGCGCATGCATCGGTACAACAATCCGGGATTCCACTTTGGCTTGAACCTCAGGGGTGACGACAGGCGCTGGACAGTATGCACCCATGCCACCCGTGTTTGGACCTGCATCGCCCTCACCCACGCGCTTGTGGTCTTGGCTTGCGGGCAAGCATCGGTAACCGGAGGCATCCATCAACACCAGCATGCTGGCTTCTTCCCCGGGGAGGAAGGCCTCGATGACCACGGAACCCGCGGTGGCGATAGCGCTGAGGGCGAAGGCCTCCGCTTGGTCCCGGTCCTCAGTGACGAGCACGCCTTTGCCACCGGCAAGCCCGTCTTGCTTGATGACCCATGGTGCACCCGCAAAGCGGTCGAGGGCCTCGCCAAGGGCTCCTGCCCTTCGGACGATGACGTGCTCAGCCGTCGGTACACCAGCGGCCTCCATGGCTTGTTTGGCAAAGGACTTGGAGCCTTCAAGCGCCGCATGCGCAGCCACAGGACCGAAACACGCTCGTCCCCCAAGCGCGTCAGCAAGGCCATCGCACAGGGGCGCCTCTGGACCGACGACCACGAGATGCACGTCGAGTTCATCCGCCAGCGCGAGGAGACCCGCGACGTCTGCAGCGCCCACCGGATGGTTCGTGCCGAGGTGTGACGTCCCGGGGTTGCCCGGAGCGGTATGAAGCTCGACCCGCTCGTCCCGCGTCAACGCCATGGCCAGCGCGTGTTCACGTCCACCGGAGCCGACCAAGAGAACGCGGCGCTTTTCCATGCGGTGATGTCGTGACCTGCGGACCATAAGCCCAACGCTGGCTGCGGGCAGGTTCATGGGCCAAGGCATGATGTGAGTCCATGGACGAGGCCCTCTGGGGAACGTGTGAGGAGAGCCTCGGATTGGCGGGCATGAGCCTCCTCGTGTTGTGGATTTTCCTACCAGGGTTTCTGGTCAACACCTTCGCCATGATGTGGGGCAAATGGTTGCCAAAGACGGGCTACGGCCCGTGGCCGATCGACGGCGGGCGCACCGCATGGGACGGAAACCGCCTGCTCGGGGACGGAAAGACCTGGAACGGGCTCGTGGGCGGCAGCCTAACTTCAGGACTGCTGATGGTGCTGATGGCCAGCACCGTGAGCGCCGGCGAGGCCTGCGGTATCTTTGTCGACCCCCTCTTGGACCATGACATGTCAATTTCGCGTGGCCTCTGGGCCTTCATCGTCGGCAGTTTGCTCGGCTTCTTTTCGCTCCTTGGCGACATGACGGGCTCCTTCTTCAAGCGGCGCCGAGGCCTGAAGCGCGAAGGCGACGTGTCGTCCAAAGCACCCCTGCTTGACACGCTTCCTTTCGCCATGATGGTCTTCGTGTTGGGTTGGCTGCTGCTGCCAGGATTGCACGGTGAGGCGGACCTGCTGGCCCCCATGCTCGTGTTGCTCGTGGCCACGCCCGTGCTCCATCGTTCGTTCAACATGCTTGGATACGCCATCGGTTGGAAGGACGTCCCGTATTGAACGGGTCGGCGGGAACTTGATGTTCCTCACGATGCACGGCAAAGCATGTCCCGCATGCTGACCGCGTTTCTCCTCCTGGCCCTCCTTCTCGGAGCTCCTCTGGCTGCTGCTGTGGATGCCCGTGACGCAGACGTCATCGACACCACTCAAACGCTGACGGATGACACCACCTACGCCGACGGCTTCACCGTGACGAACGGAGCGACCTTCACGGTGGAAGCCAACCTTTCTCTCGGGGAAGGTGCCATCATTCGTGTGGACGAGGGCGCGGCGCTGAACCTTAAGCACGCCAACCTAACAGGTTCGGAGATTGAGGCCTACATGGCCTTCTCTGGCGGTGCTTCCACCGTTGCCCTCCCCGTGGCTGGCCTGACCGGCTCGGCGACGGTTCGGTTGATGATGTCCTCCACGTTGACGGGAAGCGAGTCGTTGACCATCAGCGCACCAACCGGTGAAAACGTGACCGACCCGAGCGGGGATGAAGTCAGCCTCCAGGTCGACCTCGGTGACGGCATGGACACGCTGACCCTTGATGTGACCCACAACCATCCCTTCCCCTTCGGGCCAAAGGTCGTGGAAGTGGTCGATGCCTCGGCCAACATGCTGCGCCATGAGGCTTGGAACCTCGAAGGAACCGATCTTGTGCTGACATGGGGCGATGCCGCCTTCAGCATCGACGTGCAAGGCACCCTGCTCATCGAAGACTCGATGGTGCGTGGTGCCGACCTGCGTTGTGCGGGCACCTGCAACATCGACCGGTCGACGATGGAGGGCAGCGCCCCGATCATCGCGGAAGATGGATCCTCCTTGAGCATCAGGAGCTCAATCATCCTCGGAAGCCGCACCGACGAGGACGTCGTCGCGGTGGACGATGCAAGCTTGGTCTACGAGGACAGCACGGGCACCGGAGGCTGGACCGATGCATGGATTCGACGGCTCAGCGGCAGGACGGTCACCACCAACATGCCCGGGGCCTTGGTCAGCGGCAGTGACTTGGGATACAAGGGCACCAAATCTCCCAACGCCTTTGCCGAAACCATGGGCGACGAGGTGGGTGTCGACCTTGGTTCAAGCGAGATGACCCGCATCGTGGAGTGGCTCACTGGGGACGGCGTCTACGGCAAGGAAGACGGCACGATGACCGTCACCGCCACCACCGGTTGGGGCACCTTCACCACCACCGTTCCTGCCGTATGGGCCCCAAAGAGCGTGGTCAACCTCGAATTACCGATGATCGAGGTCGTGGCCATCGAGGTCGAAGAGCGCACCGCCACGGTCAACGAAAGCCTCGGTGTGATGCTGACCGTCCGCAACAGTGGCGCCGCAGATGCGGCCTCTCCGGTGCTGGAGTGCACCGTGGACGGAGAAGCCGCAGACACCTCGCCGAGTTACATCCAACTCTCCACCTACGGTGGCCTTGCCGCGGGCAGTGAGATGGACATCCCGCTCACGTGGAGGATGGGCAGCGACGGTGCACACGTCCTTTCATGCGGCATCATCGACCTCAGCGGCACGCCCCTCGAAGCGGTCGAAGACCTCGTCACCGGCGACACGGGCGTGACCGGTGCAGAAGTGTCCTGGACCTACGCCGAGGAAGTGGAAGAGACACCGATGGTGACGATCGTCATCGCGCTGTTCGTGTTCCTCCTCGGCGTTGCGGGCATCGCCCGTGTCGCCGCTGCACGC
>NZMM01000067.1 GCA_002694585.1 Methanobacteriota archaeon | reverse complement strand
GGGGCGTGGGAATCCGAGTTTCTTCACCGGAGGAAAAATCGCCTGTCATGAAGACCTGACGCAGTTCTTGGATCTCCTCACCCGCCAAGGGAAGGTTGCCTCGGCACATCTTGAAGCCGTTATGGGTGGGCATCGGCAGGTGGCTGGCCGTGACCATCACGCCGCCGTCGACGTCCATCGTCCAGCAGGCGTGATAGAGCGCTCCAGTCGTGCAGATCTCAAGGTCAATGACGTCGGTTCCGGCGGCTTGCATGCCCTGCATCAGCGCGTCGGCCAAGGCCGGACTTGAGGTTCGGATGTCACGGCCGACGGCCAAGCGCTTGGCGCCGAGGTAGGTCCCGAGCGCTCGGCCGAGGCGTTCGGCGAAGGCCGGCGTCAATTCGCCGCTGCCGTCGCCGTTGGCCAGACCGCGGATGTCGTAGGCCTTGAAGCAGTGCTCAGCCCACTTCGCCATGTCGCTCCCAGCCCGGAGGTGCACTTGAACGCGCCTCTGGTCACGCCGAGCCGATGACGGCATGGACGAGGATTTCGACCGCAGCACCGGCGGGCAAGGCCGCGGCCTGATAGGCCGCACGCGTGGGTGGAACGCGCACGCCTTCGAGCCATGCCGCATACACCTCGTTCATCGCGGCGAAGTCACCGATGTCCTCGAGCAGGACCTGCACCGCCACGAGGTCGTGCTTGCTCGTGCCACCGGCAGCCAGCAGGGCGTCGATCTTCGCCAGCGCTCCCGCGACCTGCGCCTGCAGGTCTCCCGCGTCGGGTGCAATTTGTCCGGACAACCAGAGGCTGTCGCCGACGCGAACGCCAGGCGTGTAAGGGCCGTACACCGTGCCGCCGTCCAGGGCGATGGCTTGCTTTGAGGTCATGTCCGCCAATTCTGCCTTCGGTCCTTCAACCTCAGGTCGGCGGGCCTATGTGCCGCTGCCTCCAGCCTTGCTTGTGCCGACGTGCTGGGTCTTCGACCATCCCGCGCACGTGCGGGCGCTTGCGCCGCTGGTGCGGGATGGAAGCACNCAGGACATGCTGTTGATGACCGANCGCGCNGANGTTCGGGCGCTGTACGAGCAACGCGACGGCCATCTCCCGTCCCGTCGCGCGGCGTGGGTGCCGCGCGCCTCGGGCGCCTGGAGCGGCCAACGGCGCCTTCGTGCGGCTGTGNNCCACCTCNGGTCATGGCGCCGCGNGGTNCCTGGGCCGCACCNCATGGTCGCGATGAACGCGCCGCTCATGCCGTTGGCAGGCCGCTTGTCCGGCTTGAGCGAGCGCTGGTGCGTCGTGGACACGGAAATTCAACATCGGAGCCTTCGTTGGCTCAACCGCGGCATCACCGACGTGGTGGTGCCCACCCATTGGCGCGAGGATTTGGACGGGGGAAGCCTTGCAGGCTGGGCACGAGGCGCCAAGGCTGGACGGTGGCGGCTCCACCGCCTCGACGGCACCCATCAACACCTGCACTTGGCCCCCATTCGACGGCCGAACGGCCTCGCCGATCCGCCGCGCATCTTGGTGCGGCGNCTCTTGGGTGACGGCTCGCACGATCATGGGGAGGTCCTCGCCCTGCCTGATGCGGTCATCGAGGGCTTCCAAGTGCTGTCGTGGGACGAGGAAGAAACACCCTCGGAGCGCTTGGCGTGGACCCTTCTNGATCGNCTCTCGGACGTGGACGGGGTCATCACGCANTCCACGACCTTCGCGGCGGAAGCGGCCTACCTTGGCGTGCCCACCTTGCTGGTCTCGGCGGCCGAGCGCGGCTTCCTGGACCGTGTCGAAGCCGAGGGGTGGCCCTTGTTTCGGCACCGTGGCGCATGTGAAGGTGAAGCGTGGTTGGACGTCAGGGCCCGCTGGGCCACGGGCATGGCGCTGACCGATGCGCTGGCTCCAGACCCTTGGCCTGACGCGAGAGCGGCCTTTGCGGCCATGCTTCAGGGCTGAAGCCACGCCCGCAGGACGTCTTCGTGATCGCCGTTGAGCCGGTANACGCCTGCAAGCACGTCCGNGATGGGAACNAAGCGTGCATCGGCNGCNTCGTCNCCGGGCGTCGGCTCCTGCGNTTCGTCCACCATGTCGACCTCGTAGACGATGCTGACGACGTGCTTTCGCTCGTCGCGCTNNGGGTCGCTCATCACCATCAGCAAGCGAGGGTTGCACCCACGGATGCCGGTTTCCTCCTCAAGTTCGCGCAGCGCGCCCTCTTCCGCGGTCTCGCCGACGTCCATGAAGCCACCCGGGCAGCCCCATGAGCCNACGTTTGGTGGATGCTTGCGCTGGATGAGCAGCACCTCATCGCCGCGACGCACGCACGCGTCCACCGCAAGGCTGGGGTTCTCGTACCCTTGGCATCGGTCGCATACGCCCATTGGTTCACCCTCCGTAGCGGCGCTTTCGCTGCTGGAAGGCCTTGATGGCCTTGAGGAGTTCACGCTTCGAGAAGGAGGGCCAGTAGACGTCGGTGAAGTACAGTTCAGCGTAGGCCATCTGCCACAGCAGGAAGTTGGAGATGCGTTCCTCCCCAGAGGTGCGGATGACCAGATCTGGGTCGGGCATNTCGGCGGTGTAGAGCCGGTCGGACACCGCCGCTTCGTCGATGGCCTCCAGCGCCAGTTCACCCNTGGCGTGGTCTTCGGCGATGGCGCGAATGGCGTCGAGGATTTCTTCGCGGCTTCCGTAGGCGAGGCAGACCGAGAACACGAAGCGGTCGTACCCTGCCGTGCGTCCTTCGGCGTGGTCGATGGCCTCGATGACCCTCGCTGGCAAGAGGTCACGGCGACCGATGATCTGAACGCGAACGTGGTTGGCATGGATGCGTGGGTCCTCTGCGATGTCGTTGAGCCCCTCGATGTACAGGTCAAAGAGGGCATCCAACTCTGCTTGAGGCCGGTTGAGGTTCTCCGTGGACAGGGCATAGACGGTGAACCATGGGATGTTCAATTCGAGGACCCAGTCCAAGACCTCCTCGAGCTTGGCCTTGCCGATGCGGTGGCCGACACCTGAGGTCAAGCGGTTCTTGAACGCGAACCNNCGGTTGCCGTCCATGATGATGGCCATGTGCTGAGGACGGACCTCGTGGGCCATGACCTCGCGCAGCATGCGCTGGTCCACGGCTCGCCCAAGGGCGTCCCCCACACGGTCACTCACCCCCATGACGATGCGCCGTGCGCGCCCNTGCCCTTGAGGAATGCGCACGCCGAGGGCAGGGTTCACACGCGGAGCCTTCCTCGTCTTGTCATGCTCGCCCCGTGGCCCACGGGCCTCCTGCCGGAGGATGCCGANGGGACGGTCCCCACGCCCTGGGGCCCNGTCACCGTGCTGTCGGGCAGCNTTGAGGCCTTGCTGGCCACCANCGACGGCCGTTGGGGGGTCGCGCTCGAAGGNGCGNNNGTTGAGGCGACGTGTGCCGACCGGCANGGACGTTGGTTCCTCGCGGAACTCGACGGGGCCACCTACGATGTGCTGATGTGCGCCTTCGGCACCGGTCGCGCGCTCTCCTCCCTGGCCCAGCACGCGGACCGTGCGGAAGCGCTGCGTTCCACGTATCGGGTCCAGCTCCCAGTTGGCGGTTGCACGCTGGACGGCCACGATGTGCTGTTCATCTGGCCTCAGGCTTCTGGGGTCGGCATCAGCGACGTCGACCTCCTCGATCAGTTCCGGGCAGCAGGCGCTGTGTTGGGCGCCTTGGAGCCGTGGTCCACGCCNCCGGTNGAGCGCCGATGGAANGACGCGATGGCCACGGTTGAGCAGCGGCTTGGGACCTCGACGTTGTGGCGCGCCCCGCACGACCGTGCCACGGTCGGGCTTCCAGACCTGCAATTGTCCATGCACAGCCTCGTTGACGGTGAACNNGGACCACGCTTCAGGCCGCTGCCGCGCACCGTGGACGANGCCCTGACCGACGTGGTGGGTCGACGTCCNGGTTTGGCCCACGCGATGGCCCTCGAAGGTGAAGCGGTCGAGGCGGGCCGCGGCTCAGATGCTGGGGGGCCGGAAGCCTGGTTCAACGCGTGGAGCGACGGTGCTCCTGCTGCATGGTCGAATCCGCGTGCCCAATCCACCTACCGAGGNGGCCTCTGGATCTGGCGCTATGCGAACGTCATGCGATGGCGCGGTCGCGCTTTGGCATGGGACGACGATGACCTGCAAGCCGCCACGCAGTCCTGGCTGGAAGACGTCGATCGGCTTCAGGCGCGGCTTGGTGTGCTGCGCATGTGGCGCTCTTTGCTCTGGCTTGGTGCGGCCGGTGTGGCCGCAGCGTGGTACGCCAATGCNCTCGGCTCNCTGACGCAAACCGCTTCCNTGGCNCTTGCCGGAGCGTCCATCGCGGTCGCCNCAGGCGGCTGGNTGCGTTACAGGGCTGCAGAACCCGGTCCGTTCTGATTCAGCGGGACTGGCGCACGCGAGCGTCNTGGAATTCGAGGTTCAGNTCGCGTGANATGCGGACGATGTCCAGCATCAGGTCTTCGCGGGCTTCGCGTTCCGCCACGGNGGAGTTGATGTCCCAGTAGAGGTTGATGGCGACGTCGATGGATTGNGCCGAGATGCCCTCGACGGCGCACCACGACGCGTCCTCGTTGAGGGTGCGCTCGTTCTCACGCACCGCCGCGATGACTTTGTCGCAGAACGTGCTCACGGCNTCGGGGTCCGAGGCGAGGTCGAGGTGAAGGGTGGTCTGCCACCGGCGCCATCGGCGCTTGCCGTAGTTTTCCACCGCCATGCTGACCAGGTTCGCGTTGGGAACGGTGACGACCGTNTCCGACGAGGTGCGCAGGATGGTGGTGCGCAGGTTGATTTCGATGACTTCGCCTTCCGTGCCCCCAACCACGACCCAATCGCCGACGCGGAACGGCCGNTCCATGAGGACGGTCAGGGCACCGAAGAAATTCGAAATCGTGTCCTTGGCGGCCAAGGCCAAAGCCAGTCCGCTGATGCCGAGTCCTGCGATGAGGGAGGTCAGGTCCAAGCCGAAGGCGTCGGCCACAAACACACCGCCAATGAAGAGGATGATGAAGCGCAGGACGCTTTCCACGGCGGAAATGACGGTCCGTTCTGAGCTGTCGAGTTCGTCGTCGTCATCGAGCAGGTCCATGACGTCCTGCACGACGTCCACGGCACGGAAGGCCGCGCGGACCAAGGAGACCACGAGCACGAGTTGCACCACGGCGATCATGGCCAAGGCGCCGACGTCAGGCAGGTCCGCCAAATCTGAGCCGTCCTGCGTCATGGCGTGGAGGCGNTGCAAGCCAAGGAGGACCACGCCGGCTGCAGCGGCGGTGCCCAGCGCATGGTGGCTGGCATGGAGCGCTTTGCTGGTCCGCGGCATGCGCATCACGGCGCGCACAAGCNGAGGGGACANCANNAGGGCCACCGANCGTGCGACCGCGCCGAGGATGAGGAGTCCAACGATGGCCAAGAGGGTCCACCGGTTCGTACCCAACAGGTCTGGTCCTGCGGTCTGCAGCACGTCCATCCAAGCCATGTCCGGCGGTGGAGAGCCGCCTTCAAGGCCGTATCGGCGGCGCGACGGCTTGATAGGCGCGTCAGGGNTGGGAGGAACGATGCTCGACCACGNCCGGTCCCGTCAGGCCTACCTTCGCAGGACNGCGCTCCTGTTGGCGCTGCCCCTGATGTTGACGCTCTGCGCCCCCATCGCGAACGCGGGCGTGACCCAAGACGAAGCAGGGTCCACGCCCGAAGCGGTGTGGTCGGACGACTACATCAACCACATTTTCCCTTGGGCAGACGAGGACGACCGCATTCTGCAATTCAAGGAATACCACACTTACGAGACGGTGAAGCAGCGGCTGCAGCGCATCGCTGAGGATTATCCTGACCTCTTTGAGTTCCATGAAGGCATGAACGGCGGCACCAACGCACGCGGCGAGCAAACCACCGCGGACGCCTACGAGGGCTGGTATTACGGCCACGCCTCACCATGGGTGAAGGTCACCAAGGACGTCCAAGGTGGCGAATACAACGAATTCGTCGGTGACAACGGGAACTACGACGACCGCCCCGACGTGCTCATCGTCGGCAACCATCACGCCCGTGAGTGGATGTCGGTCCAGGTGCCGATGATGCAGATCGAAGTCATCGCCTTCTCCGTGGACAACATCGGCTACGACAACGACGGTGACGGCCGCGTGGACGAGGACGGCTGGGGCGACACCAACGGCGACGGCGTGCTCGACGATGACGGCGATTGCCTNGCCCTCGAGGCCTCCTACCAGGATTCCAACGGCGACGGTACGCCCTGCGGCCCCGGCGATCTTGGCGTGGACGAGGACTACAGCGAACAGTGGATCGTCGACCTGCTCGAAAACCGTGAACTCTACATCGTGCCGATGCTCAACGTGGACGGGAACATCTACGACCGCGAAGTCTTCTGTCCTGCCCCGGCGTGGGANTCCTGCCCCTCNGGCGGTTGGAGGAAGAACCTGCGNGACAACACNTTCACCGGCGTGACGCCCCTTCCTGACCTTCAGGAAGAGGTCGACGAGGACTGCGACGGCGTGGACCTGAACCGCAACTATCAGTTCGAGTGGGGTGCGCCCCTCGGCGCCACGGGCCCCCTCATTCCNGGCACCTGCTCACCCGCTGAAGGCGAATTGGACGGTTCGAACAACGACGTCTACAACGGTCCGGTGGACGATCGGGACAACGACGGGGACGGCCAGATCAACGAAGACCACGTTGACGGCAAGGACGACGACGCAGACGGCGTGACCGACGAAGACTGGTGGGGCGGCAACTCCGAGCCCGAGACCAAGTTCATCCAGGANCTGACCGAAATGAACGACGACACCGGTGACGGCGCAAGCGAATTCAAGTCCACCTTGACCCACCACTCCTACTCCGAACTCATCCTCTGGCCGTGGGGCCACTGCACCGATTGCGAGAGNCCCGACCACGCGCAGCTTGAGTACCACGGCCANCAGATGGCCGACATGACCCAATACGCCAACCTCCAGTCCTCCTCCCTTTACCCGACCTCGGGTGACTTCTGCGACTGGCACTACGGCGTGCACGGCTCCTACTGCTACACGTCTGAAATCGGCACTGCTTTCCACCAGCACGAGGACGACATCGACCACATCGCGGNGCGCAACCTCGGCCTCGGCTTCTACATCGCGGAGATCGCCGACAATCCGCGCGAGCGCGCGGACATGGCCATCGACAACATCACGCAGCAGAACTACCTCAAGCAGCCCGACGCCATCGACATCCCTGACGAGGGCGACATCCCCATCGACGTTTGCGTCTCGGACGACTTCCCCTACAGCGCGGCAAACTCCGTGATCAAGTGGCGCCANGTCAAGCCCAGCCGATTGCAGAGCGACTACGGTCCACGCGAATGGGCGACCACGCCGTGGGAAACCGTCCCGATGGAGGTCGTTGGTGGCAACGCGTGTTCGACCTCCAACGGCAACGGCACCTTGCTGCGCGCGATGATTCCGGTCGGCGAAACCGCAACCGGTGAAGTGCACTACAAGGCCCAGCTGGAAACCCTCGGTGGGTCGGACTTCCAATACCCCGCCGACGGCGAATACTACGTCCTCGCGGTGTCCTACCGCGCGTCGTATGGCTCCACCTTCGGGGCCCTNGTGATGTTCCTCCTCGTGGCCGGTACGGTCTGGGGTGGCCTCGGCACCGCTTTGCGGACGATGCTGACCGGTGACGATGACGAGAAGGTCATCCTTGCCGACGCCATCCTCGAAGAGGCGGTGGACGCGTGAGCGGCCAGTCGGACGAATTCAGCGGCCGTCTTGGCCTGATTTTTGCGACCATCGGTGCNGNCATCGGGACGGGGAANATCTGGCGATTTCCTCGCATGGTCGGTGCCAACGGCGGTGGAACCTTCCTGATTCCGTGGCTNATCTTCCTTTTCGTGTGGTCCATTCCGCTCGTCATCGCTGAATTTGCGATGGGCAAGCGAAGCCGCACCGGGACCATCGGAACCTTCCGCATCTTCACCGGNAAGCGCTTCGCGTGGATGGGCCTGTGGACGGCATGGATCTCCACGGCCATCGGCTTCTACTACGCCGTGGTGGCCGGCTGGTGCCTGAAGTACTTCCAACTCGGCATCACCGGTGGGCTGACCGGTGACGGTGTGGACACCGTCCAGGTCTGGAACGAATTCCTNCAGGCGCCCGGTCAAGTCATCNTCTTCCAATTCATCGTGGTCGTCTTGACCCTGGCCGCCATTTCCCGTGGTGCGAAGGCCATCGAGAAGGTCAACGTCCTGCTGATGACCTCGCTCATGGTCCTGCTCTTCCTGACGATGTTCATGGCCCTCAGCATGGACATGAACGACGGTACCCTCGACGGTGCGCTGTTCATGTTCACGGTNGACNCCTCGATGATGTTCGATGCCGAGATTTGGATCAACGCGCTGTCGCAGTCCGCATGGTCGGCCTCGGCGGGCATGGGCATGGCCATCACCTACGCGGTGTACATGCGCAAGGACGAGGACACGACCCTCAACGCCTTCGTGATGGGCCTGGCCAACAACAGCATCTCCATCATCGCCGGCCTGACCGTCCTCTCCGCGATTTTNGCGGTCGAGGCCGACCCCTTGGCCACGGTGACCGGCGGCTCCTCGGCCATCACCTTCCTCGCGCTTCCCGAAGTGTTCGCCCAGGCGCCTGGTGGCAACGTCGGGCCCTTCCTGATGATGACCGGTTTCTTCCTCGCCCTGTCCTTCGCGGCCCTGACTTCGATGATCTCCACCGTCGAGTTGTGCGTGCGCAACTTCGTCGANCACGGCTACGAGCGCACCCGCTCGGTGTGGATGACGGGCGCGGCGATTTTCCTGTTCGGCTTGCCTTCCGCTGTCCTGTGGGTCAAGCTCGACGCGGAAGGNGTCGCCTTCCCTCAGTTCCTCGAAGTGCAAGACCACATCTGGGGCTACGGCCTGATGTTCTCGGGGCTCTTCATCGCGTTCACGATTTGGCGCTACGGCTTCCTCAAGTGGCGTGCGCAGGTCGAAGCCGGCGAAGCNGANCCTGGTCTTGCGGGCTACCTGAACGTCGGTGTCTCGGCCTTCCGTGACGACTACATCAACACGGGTGAAAACGACCTGTGGATTGGGCGATGGTGGGACCTCTTGCTCTACTTGGCCTTCCCCGTCTTGTTCTCCATCCTGATGCTGTCCTACTTTGGTAGCATGATCGCCAACACCGAAGACGTGTGGAACCCGCTCAACCCGAACGGGCTTGGCATCATTCTCGCTTTCTGGGGCGTCGTGGCTGCGCTCTTCATCTCCTTCAACAAATTCCTCGTGCAGCGTCCGGTCTNCCGCAACGTGCCCGAGGGCGCCGAGGTTGACATCAGCTTGCTNCCCGGCGGCAGCGACGAACTGATNGTGCAGGTTGGTGAAGTTGCGCCTGGCTTCGAACACCTTGGCCAATCCGACGCGGCCTGAAGGGAGCTGATGCGATGGACGATCTCGTCCGCCTGCTCGTCATTGGCCTCGTGGTGGCCGCCGTGCTGGTGCCCATCGTCCGGTGGTTCTGGTCCCGCTTTGATCGGCCGACTGAAGCACAACTCGAGTACGAGGAAGCCAAGCTCAAAAAGCGCGAAGAAGAGCGGATGTGGCGTCAAATCGAGGCCAAGATGCGCGCAGAAGAAGCCGCGGCCGAGGAGGCTGCTGCCCTTGCCCGTAAGCGTGCTGAGCTCGCGGCTCAGGCCGCACCGCGTGCGGCCGATGTGGGNGCCGCCCTCGGGGCGCTCGGGCTTGANCAAGTCGAGGTCGCGACCACCGAGGCTCGCCCCACGAGCGAGGTCAAGGCCACAGAAGGCGCCGAAGCCGCGCTGGTGGATGACGCGGTTTTCGACGATGAGCGCGACGACAGCGACCTCGAGGTTGAGGGTCCTGCGAAGGTCAGCCTCGAGCAAGACCGANCAGGCGCCCCAGCACCGGACTGGGCNCTCATCGAGCGCCTGCGCGAGTTGAACGAACGCGAGGAAGAGCCTGCACCGGTCGAGCTTCCCACGATGCCTGACCTCGATGCCCTTGACGAGGCGATGGAGGCCATCGACGAGGAGGCTGAACCTGAAGCGTCCGAGGAGGCACTGNATCTCGCCGAGGCCGCCGAAGACGACTGGGACGCGAGCGAGGCATCGCCCAAGGCATCGGANGACGACGGTTGGGCCGTCGAGTGGTGAACGCCCACTTCGCTCGCGTTGGCGACGAATGGCTCTTGAAGCGGACCACGCCACGTGGACACATGGTGCAGCGTCCTCGGGGGACCCGAGACTTCGGTCCGCTGGCCAGCCGTCGGCGTCGCATGCTGGAGGTGCTGCTCGAGGACGAGGCCCGCCGGGCCGGCTTNGACCGCGTGCAAACGCCGGTCTTCGAGTCGCTGGACCTGTTCACCGCCAAGTCNGGCCCNGGNGNCATNGGNCANCTCTACGCCTTCGAGGACAANGGCGGACGGCAGCTNACNNTNCGNCCNGAANTGACCGCACCGGTCATGCGNATGGTNGCCGATGAANTGCGGATGGACACCAAGCCGCTGCGCCTGGCCTACCACGGCGCATGCTTCCGCTACGAGGAATTCAAGACCGGGCGCTACCGCGAATTCTACCAGTACGGCATCGAGGTCGTCGGCGCCTCAGGCCCCTTGGTGGACGCTGAGGTGATCGCCCTCGCCGTGCGCATGCTCACCGCTTCTGGACTCGNAGGCTGGACGCTCCGCATCGGCCACGTTGGCCTGCTGCGCGATGTGCTCGCTGGCCTTGGCCTCAGCGCCGAAGCCCNTGAAGGCAAGGAAGCCCCGACGGCTTCGGCGATGCGCCTGCTCGACAAGGGCGACGAGGCCGGCTTGACCGCCCTCTTCGAGGCCGAAGGCCTCGATACGGCGGGGCTCGACCTGCTGCGCGCCCTTGGGGAGGCTTCGGGCGGTGCAGAAGCCATCGAGGCCGCACGTCCGCTGCTCGAAGGCCACGGCCTCTCGACCGAGGCA
>NZMM01000066.1 GCA_002694585.1 Methanobacteriota archaeon | reverse complement strand
CGCCGAGAGCGAAATGCCCGGCCTCATGGCCACCCGCGAGAAGTACGGCCCCAAGAAGCCCCTCGCTGGCGTCCGCATCACCGGCTCCCTGCACATGACCATTCAGACCGCGGTGCTCATCGAAACGCTGAGCGAACTTGGGGCTGAAGTCCGCTGGGCGAGCTGCAACATTTTCTCCACCCAAGACCATGCTGCAGCGGCCATTGCGGCGAGCGGCACACCGGTGTTCGCTTGGAAGGGCATGAGCCTCGAGGAATACTGGGATTGCACCTACCACGCCCTGTCTCACGACGGTGACCAAGGACCCCAACTCATCGTCGACGACGGCGGTGACGCGACCCTGCTCATCCACAAGGGATACGAACTCGAACACGGCGACCGCTGGATAGATTCGGCCTCGGACAGCACCGAAGAAGCGGTCATCAAGGACCTGCTTCGCCGTGTCCACGAGGAGGATCCGACCCGCTGGACCCGCATGGTTGCCGACCTCGTCGGCGTGTCTGAGGAAACCACCACAGGCGTGCACCGACTCATCCAGCGCTTTGAGGAAGGCAAGTTGCTCTTCCCCGCCATCAACGTCAACGACTCCGTGACGAAGTCGAAATTCGACAACCTCTACGGCTGCCGCGAGTCCCTGGTGGACGGCATTAAGCGCGCGACCGACGTGATGATCTCCGGCAAGTTGGCCGTAGTCTGCGGCTTCGGCGACGTTGGGAAGGGATCTGCAGCAGCCCTGCGGGCTCAAGGTGCACGCGTGATCGTCACCGAAATCGACCCCATTTGTGCGCTTCAGGCGGCCATGGAAGGCTACACGGTCACCACCGTGGAAGATGCACTTGACACCGCGGACATCTTCGTGACCGCCACCGGAAACAAGGACATCATCACCTTGGATCACATGCGTCGCATGAAGGATCAGGCCATCGTCTGCAACATCGGTCACTTCGACAACGAGATTCAGGTCGAAGCCCTCCAGGGCGCCCGGGACGTCGGGCACCAGAACATCAAGCCACAGGTGGACCGCTACGACTTCCCCGAAGGACACAGCATCTACCTCCTGGCCGAGGGCCGCCTGGTCAACCTCGGCTGCGCCACCGGTCACCCCAGCTTCGTGATGTCCAACAGTTTCGCCAACCAAGTGCTGGCTCAGATGGACCTCTGGGCCAACCGCGAGCATGCCGAGATCAAGGTCAGCATCCTCCCCAAGCACCTCGATGAAGAAGTCGCCATGCTTCACCTCGAGCGCATCGGTGCGAAGCTTACGCCGCTCTCGAAGGACCAAGCCGACTACATTGGCGTTGAGGTCCAAGGACCTTACAAGCCCGAGGCCTACCGCTACTGAGCGATGCGTTGAGCCCTCGGTTGAGCCGAGGCGGAGGCGTGCCGGTCAAGTGAGCACTTCGAGCAAGCGGTCTTGCTCCGCAGCGCGGCGAAGTTCCATCGCGATGCGACGGCCACTGCTCATGGGCTGGCGCCAGAGGGCGTTGCCGTAGGGGTGGCCGACGTTGACGTGGACGTTGGTGCCACCGCCCAAGCGCGGGGCGACGTCGTAAATGGCGTAGTTCATGTCCTTGTCGATGCANGTTTGCAGGCAGAAGGGGCCGATGACGCCAGGNTNGTAATGCTCCTGAGCGGCGTCGATGAACTTCTCACCCAACTCGAACGCGGTTTCGAGNAGGGATTCGCGGATCGTGGCGGTGTTGTGGCCCACNACGGTCATCTCAGGGATTTGCTGGTGAGCGGGCATGGTCATTTGCTGGGGAGCAGGCAAGCGAACGTGGCCGTCAAGGGAGGACTCGAAGCGCCAGTCNACGCCNAGCAACTCGAGCGANTCGTCACGGTCGGCCAGCGGGCTGTGGAAGAAGTTCAGGTTGAACACGGGACCGATGACNTAGCGCTCGATGCGAGCGCCGTCGAGGCTTTCTTGATCGATGATGCCCTCTTTGAGCAACGTTTGCGACTTTTCGACGTATTCTTCGTAGGATGCGCACGTGAAGAAACCACGTTCGAGCTTCTTCTGGGCGTGATGCAACTTGACGATGACCAGGCAGTCGATGTCCTGCGGGTCATCGATTTTCTCCGGGTACGGCAGGCCTGCCTTGTCGAGGATCCAGTAGTAATCCTGGTCCTCGGTACGCTCTTCCATGCGCAGCATGTTGCGCGAGCCAAACATGGGGACGTGGAAGTCGTTCTCGATGGCGTCGATGTTGCAGTAGGAGGTGAACGACCGGTTCGGGATGTACACCACGTTGCGNTCGCGCATGCGCTGCTGCATGGCGGGGTCAAGCACGCCGTCAAAGGAGGGCATCACGATGGCCTTGTCCACCATGCCGCGTCGGACGCGACCGGAGGCGNTGCGCTCGCTGCGGAAGTACTTCGCGTAGGTCTTCTCGCGCCCCTCTTTGCAATACGCCACGGTGGGGAAGCCTTCCTCGATCGCGCCGTCACAAATGTCCAGCGCAGAGTGGGATGCGGTCATGCCCACGCGGAGCTTCATGCGGTCGTANTNCTCGACGATGCCTGCGATGTCGTCACGGGTGATCATGCGTTGACCTCCTTCGGACCTCCCCGGGGGAGGTTTTCAGTCATACCGCTGCAGTTGCATCAGCTCGTCGGTCGAGAGCGTCTCGCCCGACATCAGTTTGCCCATGAGGTCGGAGACCTCCATGCGTGGTGTTGGACGGTGGCTCTCGCCGCTTTCCGCACTGCGCATGGCTCGGAGCATGTCTTGGATGGAGTGGAGGCATCGAAGGGAGACGATGTAGTGGTGGTGGGCGCTGTCGGCTTCACGCTTGATGGATCGGAGTTCACGGTGCGCGCGCTCTTGCTTGGCGCGGGTCTCGTCCACTTGAGCATGCCACTTTAGCATGAGATCGTGGGCGGCTTGCGCCGCGGAGGCGGCTTCCTCAACCTCTTGGTGGGCCGCTTCCTGCTCTTCTTGAGCCTGTTTCAAATCCGCACTGACCGCGCCAAGCTCGGTGTCGTTGGCTTCGGCCGCCTTCATGTCGCGGATTTGCTTCTGGATGCTCTTCATGCGCTCCATGACCTTCTTCTCGTTCTTGCCGGTGTGGCGGCCTTGCTCAAACTCACGCTCGAGGCGGTCAAGGTCTCGGCGCAGGCTCTGTATCGTGACCGGGCGCTCTCGGCGTCCTCGGCGACCGAAGGATTCCTCTTGCGGTGCTTGCGGCGCCCTTGATTCCTCGATCTTGGCGCGAGCGGCGCGCACACGGTCGGTGGCCTGCTTGCGGACTTCCTTCTTCGAGCGAACGATTTCGTTGAGTTGCTCACGCACCTCACGCTGCTGCTTCACTTCAGAGATGAGTTCTCGGACCTCACCGCTGAGGTCGTCGCGTGCGGTACGAGCGCTGCGCGCCTTCTCGTTGTGGCCGTCGCGGGCCTCACGGTAGGTGGTCGCTTTTGTGTCCACCATGGTGCGTCGTTCTTCAAGCAGGGACTTGAGGTCGCTCATGGTGGTCACCGTCAGGGCATTGACCCAACGTCTTCGCCACCTGCACGTCCCATTTAATTCTTCAGCGTGCCAAGCGCTCGCAGCATCGCCGTACCTCGGCAAGAAGGCCGCCAAGGTTGGGCGATGCTTCGGTCAGCGCAAGCAGGAGTTGGCCGCCTTCGAAACGCTCGGCAATCGCCCACCCTTGTTCCGCCTCAAGGGTCATGCGGTGACCGGGTTCGAGCATGTTCATGGCTTCAGCAGCGGCGTGCCGTGCTTCGGAGGCGCGTGGGCCAGAAGAGGCGAGGGGGAGCCCGTCAGCGCCTAGCAGGGCAACGCCCACGACGTCCTGCCGTGCGGAACACAAGCCATCGAGGACGGACTGGCTCATGGCCGGAACACGACGCTTCGGTGCATCAGCCTTCCCGCGGTGCTGTGGGCATCGGGCCGCGCATCAGCAGACCAAGACCGTCCGTGTAATAGTCGTGAAGCTGCCCTTCAACGGTCAGGCCTCGCCGTTCGTAGAATCGAATGGCCGCATGGTTGTCGGCTCGTACCTCCAACCGCACGCCCGTCAGGCCCTCGTCCCGGCCGGCTTGAACGGCGAGCTCCCAGGCTTGGCTGCCTAGGCCTCGACCTTGCAGGGCGGCGTCCACGGCGAAGGCCACGACCCGCTGTTCCACGTCCTGGAAAGGCGTCGTCCAGAGCAGGCCGCGAAGCCGATCTGGTCCGAGGTCGGCAAGGTCTTCCATTTCCCCGTGTTCCAACAGCATGAGGTTCCCGTCCCACGTTGGGACCGGTAAGGCTGCCAAGCTTCGTGGCGTGTACGATTCACCGGTCTGGGCCAGGAAGAGGGTGCACGCGGCCTTGGCCCACCCCTCGTTCCATTCTGCCGGGCTTCGGGCAGTGCACCAGGTGAACATCCGTTCACTCCCGAGGTGATCGTGGCCCTTTGCCACGCTTGCCTCGACGTTGCTGGATGTCGTTCCGTCGACGGGATGCAGCATGGCGTTCGGACTTGTGGCGATGGCGCTTGCTTTGTTTGGCATCCTGCTGAGCGCCAGGAAGTCCGCCTTGATCGAGGAGCGCTCCGAGGTCAGCAAGGGAGAGCGTGCCGCCAGTTTGCGCCCGCTCTCGAACTTCCTTCACGTCCACGCGGGGCCGTCGAGGGCCATCGCGGCCTGCGCCTCGACCGCCTTGACGGCGCTGCCCACCGCCACGCTGCGGTCCACCCTTCAGGAAAGCCTCCAAGCGTCCCACTTCGCGGCTCAGTTGCTTGCGCTCCTTTCGCCTTGACTTCAGCAAGCGCGTGATGCGGTTTGCCCGGCGATCGTATTCGTCGACGTCTCCGCTTCTCACGCGCACTTCCTTCAGTCCAGGCTCGTCTTTGAGCAGGTCGGCATGGGTCTGTTTACGGTCTTTTTCGAGGGTGCGGATTTTCTTGACTTCTTCCCGCTGAACCCTCAAGAGGTCGATGTAGCGCTGGTGGTGGGCATCGCTCGCCACCTTCGCTCTGTGCATGGCTTGGAGTTCGAAAAAGCGGCTGAAGTTCCGCTGCTCGCGCTCCAATGAAGGGACGCGGAAGACGTCAACTTCGGCCGTGAGCGTGTGGTAGAGGCGCTTCAGTTCCTCCTCGATTCTGGCACGAGGCAAGACGAGACGTTGATTCTCCGCATCGCGGAGGGCTTTGGCTTGGTCCATTTCTGCGGCCCGGTCCCGAAGTCCGCGCGCAAGGGCTCGGATGTCCTGGCTCATTTCCTCGGTGTCCTTGAGCGCGCCCCTCATCGCCTTCGAGAGCCGGATGGCTTCNTCGCGCTCNGCGACCAGTGCGTCCACCCGCTCCTGAGCCACGTTGAGTTCGGCCTTTTTGGTGGCCAGAAGGGCTGCGACCTTTTCGCGGTCCATGCCTTTCAGGTCGTCGAACAGTCCCCTGGGTTGGTCGGGTGCAAGGCGAAGGCCGTCCACGGGCGCGAGCAACGTGGCCAGATCAACNCCCTGAACCAAGCCCTCCCACATCCTGAGGCCTTCNTCCATGAGGTNAGCCCAGCCNTCGGCCTTGACCACGCGNGACAGATCGTGGTCGAGGTCGAAGGGGTCCTCGATGGCCATCACGTGATGACCCATGCGGTCCACGGCGCCTTGAAGTTCCTTGACGGGGCCGTGCTTTGGTGCNGGCCAGCGTCGCTTGGTCCGTTGAGGGTCATCGCNTTCCCTGAGGCTCACGATACGCTTGTTCCAGTTGTGCTGAACGAACCAGCGGTGGAAGAATCCAGCGAAGAGTTCGGCCGCCGTGGCGGTGCCGGGTGTGAAGCCCTCNGGCANNATGACGGTGGTGTCGTGCCTACGCCCGTCGTACGTTTCGATNCGTCGTGGCTCTCCTGCTTGCAAATTCGGCACGATTGGGGCGTCNACTGACTGGAGGTGNCGGAGCACCANCACCGTCCATGCNTACGACGACAGGGTTCCGTTGAAGGCATTGGCCAAACCCCGTTGCAGCGCCCAGTGTTTTACCGCGAGGGCCACGCTCTTGACGCGTGGGTCGAGGTCGACATACGCGGCAATCAACTCNGTGTTGCGCAGGGCAAGGGCGTTGTTGAGGCTCAAGTCAACGGGNATGCCNGTGGCGGCGTCTGTGAACTTCACGATCGGTACTTTGGCTCGTCCGATGGTTTGGATGTCGCGGTAGTCCTCGCTCTCGAGGACGTTNGCCAAATGCCGCAGCACGCCCTTGGGCTTTCGGATGTCCTTNACCACGAGGCAAAGGTCCACGTCACCTCGTCGAAGCACGAGACCGGTCTCTGCGGAACCNAACGGATGAAGTTTCGAGCCACGTATTTGNCGTTCGAGCGTNCGCGTGAGGTGGTTGACGATGCCGCGTCGCTGCTTTCGTTCCACCTCCGACGGCGTCACCTCACGTTCNACGGCGTCGAGCTGAGGGGNCAGAGCAGTGGAGACCTCAGCGGTCATGGCCTCGAGGGAGGGTGGGGTGTAGGTGCCCTCAAGTCGACCGATNACGCGAGGCCANCGCGCGACCTGTTNCTTGGTCCACCCCGCACTCACTCTTCTTCCNCCTTTGGTTTGGNGGAGACAAAACTCGAGTTGCCGCCAGCCGCCACCTTCTGCATGGCGTTGAGCAAGGGGTGATCGGCATCCAAAGTCGCNGCCACCACNCCGGTCCAGNAGGCGATGGCNTGNTCNGACTCATCGAGCGCGACGGCGAGCCGGCGGGTGCGNGAGTCTGCGCGTCGCAAGCCCTTGTCTTGTTCGAGGAAGTTTTGGTGCTGNTGTTGGTGGTCCTCAACNACNAGGAGCATGGCTTCNTGGGCCTTTTGCGCGGCATCGAGCATGGCGTGCGCTTCCTTGCGTGCCTCGCNCATNGCCAGATGGTCGCTGGCTTTCTCCGTCCGGNTGGCGACCCATGCCTCGTGCTCGGANACCANCGTTCGCATTTCAGAGATAAAATTGGCNTCAGTCCTGTGGTCACCCGCGGTTTGCTGCATCGNCTCCTCNATCGCGTTGAGTCGNTCATTCAGGCGNTCCCGCGCCCATGCNGGNTCCGGGGTGCGGACGACGTCCTTGCCCTCCATGCCNTCGCGGAGGGCTTCCNCACGCTCGAACGCGGCTCGTGCTTTTGCGTGGTAGGCGTTCCGCTCGCCCTTCAGAGAGGCGATGGTTTCGCTGAATTGGTCACGTTGACGCTTGGCGCTCGAGGCGAGCCCCTTTGCGGCCTCCAGTTCCTCCCTGCGCGCATCCAACTGATCAGGAATGGCTTCAGCAAGCCNTTCGCGGCGATGAAGCACCAATCGNGCCAGCAGTTCTGGCTGGACCTCGAGGAGAGCGTCGANGTCCACGCGCGGTGGGCACACACCAACCCGTGTAAAGGCTCCCCTGCGGGTCGCAGTGGCGTGAAGGNGAAGAACCCCGCAGGCNAGNATANGGTATGGGTCAGCGTCCTTGGCGCGGACTNGTGCTTGCCCTGATGCTCATTTCNCTTGCCACNCCAGNTCAAGCCGACGGGGAAGGTATCGGCATGGANGCCGCGCAATTGCCCGTTTCCGTGGACGTTGACGACTCTCCTTTGCTTTCCGTTCACCTCGTCGGATTTGGTGCCAACGGGACGGCCACGCTGCACGCCTCCATCAGNGATGCTGAAGGGAGCGTGGTGTGGTCTGCGATGGACAACGCCACCCTCGGGGACGGCGATGCGACGGTGCTGGTGCTGAACCTGAGTACCGTGCCCGCCGGTGTGCAGCAACTTGAGTTGGCGCTCTCCGGCCACGTGATGGTGTCCAACACCACGCACGTCTCGTCGGCCACGGTTACGCTTCAGCGGGATCGGCCCCTGTCTGTCGGGGTGGTCACGGCCAGCTCTGATCGTGTTGAGAGCCTCAACGCCGCTGGGGCCCCAACCGGCGCTTATCCTCGTGATGGTGATCGGATGGCGTGGTTCATCACGCTCCGGAACGACGGAGATGTGGCTTGGAATGGAACCCTGCGGTCCACCTTTGTTCAGGGGCCGGTGCAGGAAATCGTCAACACATCGGTCAGCCTCAACCCCATGAACACCAGCGAGGTGGTGGTGCTCACGTCCANCTTTTGGAGCGAGGGAGGTATCGANCTNAGCACCGTGCTCGTGAACCTCACGGATGTGGACTCGAGCGATGATGGAATGCAATGGAACACCACCGTCGCNCCGCCACCGCTTCCGTTGCTGACCCTGACCGCTGAGCGCCAAAACACCCCGGATGCGCCTGGTGAGGCTTGGCGGCACAACCTTTCCCTTTCCAACACCGGACAAGCACCATGGGTCGGAGCCATCAACTGCACGTGGTCCGACGGTTCGCTGCACGACAGTCTGTCCGTCAACGTCAACATCGCTGAGACGGTGCTCGTNCAGGCTGAAGGCCCTGCGAAGGACGGTACGCTNTCTTGTGCAGCGGTCGGGCCTCGGATTGATGATGCCAGCCAAGCCGTCGTGGTCGACGCCCTCGATNTTTCCNCGGCCGTTTTCGAGGTGGTGGCCGGCGGACAACCGGTTCCACTTGACGGTCCTTGGGACGTCGGTGATGAGGTCAGATGGTCTGCCGTGGTGCGAAACATTGGCACACGTGAAGGAACGGTTGCGCTGGAGGTCGCCGANGGAAACGACCGCCATGCTTCAAACCCNGTGACCCTCGCGACNGGNGAAGCCGCGGAGTTGAGCGTCNCCCATCCNCTTACCCGTGCCGGNGACGTNGCNTGGTCNTGGGCCCTCATGAGCGANGACGGCGTCCTGACGGCATCGGGCGGCACCGCCAACCTGCTGATCATGGGTCCACCCACCCTCTNCAGCACCATNGAGCGGGTGGACGTGGANGATCAACTCGGGCACGTCGTCGAGTGGAATCTTTCGCTGGCATCATCAACGTCCCGGCTCGTGACCCTCGAGGTTGGGCACGGGGTCCAAGGCGCGTGGACGTGGGCTTCTTCCACCACCTTGGAACTCGATGNCAACGCGTTGAGCGGCTCAACCACCCTCGGATGGATCGAGAGCGAGAACGTNGCCGTTCGCGTAACACCGATCGATTGGGTGCATGAGGGTGGGCCTCTGCTGGTGAACGCTGCAACATCACCCACCCGTGCAGAACTTTCTCTGCTGCTCAAACCCACCACCGTGCCNGTCGATCCTGTGGCCGGCGGGGAAGTGCGNCTNACGGTTGACGTCACGAACAGCGGGACGGCGCCAACCGATGCGCTCACGCTTCGCNTGATTTCTTCAGGCGAGGTCCTCGGCAAAGTGAACCTCGACCCGATTTCTCCTGGAGCGACGGCGACCCAGACGCTGGCCGTCGCGTGGCCGGAAGGGGCTTCGGTCGGCATTGAGGCTGCCGTGGTCCACCAAGGCGAGCGAACNGTCAGCCAAGTCGTGTATGANGTGGTCGTNCCTGAGACTTCGCAAAGCNTGTCCATCCCATGGTCGGGTCTGCTNCTTGGAACCGCTGGAGGCCTCGCCATCGTGACCGTCGAAGCCATTCGAAGGCGCTCGCCGAGCNAAGAAAANGCACCTTCCTCTCNATCAAAGGCANCGTCGGCCTCGTCCAGCGCCNCGAGTCCTCCANCAGANAAAATCGAAGTCGCCTGTCCTTCNTGTGACCGGCGCCTTCGCGTNCCAGGNGATTANAGCGGNGCTGTTCGGTGTCCGGATTGCCGNGANCGGTTTGATGTTGAANCGTCCANGCTGAGCAANCNCCGGCGTCCCTGNGCAAGCCNNNGNTNCTNANCGAAGAGCNAANNAGTGAANACGATACCNGAAAAGGTGGANATNGGNTGCCCAGCCTGTGCNCGCGNNAACTCNGNGTNCCAACNGANTTTAANGGNNGNGTCCGNTGNCCNGCNTGCAANCATGAGTTCTCGAGAGCNGAGGCGNTNTAATGGTNGGTCATTTNCANGANTTTGANGACGANTACCTCGAGANNNTGTATGAGTTTCANGAAGCCGAATCGCCGGGAGNGNTGGTCAAAACNGGAGACCTNGCGAAGNNNCTGCGNGTNTCNCCNGCNTCNGCNACNGANATGGTNCANCGCTTGTCCAAGCGNGGNTTTGTNNNNTACACGCCCTACAANGGNGTGNTNNTNACGCCGATGANGGNTTGGANCACGGACGNCGGNTGAAGCGNCGNCATCGTTTGGCNGAGGTCATGTTGGAGCGCCTGCCCTTTGATGGAAACGCACACGCCACCGCCTGCCGCTTNGAGCACGCCATCGACGATGATTTGGAGGTGGCTTTGTCACGCTGGTTGGGCCACCCCACGACCGATCCGTCTGGCCGACCGATCCCTCCAGCCACAGGGCAGGTGGCTGAACGCTTGGCGGTCCATGCGCCGCCTACGCATCGTCTGGCTGATGGCCTCGCTGAGGGTGAGGGTGGGCTGATTGTGGCGGTGACCGCCTCCAGCGCCCTCGAATCGCTCGGCTTGGCGCTTGGTGCCGGGCTCGAGCGAACTGCGGACGGAATCACGGTTGACGGCGTTCAGGTCCTGCTTTCCGAGGCCCTTCTGTCCAGCATGGTGGTCGACGTTTCCGCCTGATGTGCGCCTAGCCACGCGTTGGTTTCATACGCAAGAGGTCGAGGTTTCATCATGGACGGACAGCATAAGGACGCCACGTCCGACCGGCTGCGTCAAATCGAGCAGGTGCTGTACGGGCTCGACCAACAGTTGCTGACTGGGGGGCTTCGGCTCACCCTCGTGCTCCCTTCGTTCGCGCTCTTCCTCGCGTTCATCAGCTGGTCCGTGGCCACGTCCACGGAGGTGCCGGCCTGGTGGACGAACGGCATCGAACCGACGCTTGGCGTCGGCCTCGATTGGGCCTTGGTGGCCATTCAGTTCACCATGGTGCTGACCTTTGCCTTGATGCTCCTTGTCCATCGCGTCAGGTTAGGCTTGAGCGTCCACGGCATCGAATCAGAAGTGGCGGAACTGGGTGGGCAACACCGCTGGGTGGCATCCTCACATGGGTACGATCACATCGAGGACGTGATGCACCGCGCCGTCCGCGCCACGACGTCCGCCATCGTCCTGCTGGTGCTCTCGCTTGTGCTGCTCTTGATCGAGCTGGCCCGTGGCCCGTCGGA
>NZMM01000065.1 GCA_002694585.1 Methanobacteriota archaeon | reverse complement strand
CGCGGACGTTGTCCTCGGTCAGGTGAGGTTGCATCGAGAGGTCGACCGCGAAGGCGATGTTCACGACCGTCATGGGCAGGTCGTCCCGGTGAGCGTCGACGTAGGTCCATGATCGGTAGTCGCGGGCGTTGCGGCCGATACCGAAGATCTGCATGGGTAGGCCTTCGTGCTTGGCGACGTCAAGGAAGGCCTCGGCCTGTGGCGTGGTCATGCCCACCAAGTGGAACTGCATCGTGTCGTGGAAGTTCCCCGCCTTCGGGTGTGGCGACGGAATCTCGATGTTGGGGTGGTCGCCAATCAACGAGCGAAGCAGGGCATGGTTGCGGACGTGAATCTCATGAATGACGGCCAACCGTGGAATTTGGGGAAGCAGCATCGCAGCGGTCACTTCGTGCATGCGCATGGAATAGCCGGGGATCTCGTTCTGCAACCGATCCATCATCTCGGCGTCGAGGCCGTAGTGCTTCTTCCAGAGTTTTTCGTAGGAACCGGCGTACAGNNCAGCNTTNGCGGCNNANTCGTCGTCGTTGGTCACNAAGATNCCGCCNTCNCCGGCNCTCATNCCNTTGCTNGANTGGGTGGAGAANCANCCGATGTGGCCGAAGGTGCCGAGGGGNCGNCCGCCCCANGTCGTGCAGTANGCGTGNGCGCAGTCNTCGATGAAGAAGAGGTCGTGCTTCTCGACGACCTCCATCACCGCGTCCATGTCGGGCACGTGGCCGCGCATGTAGGACATCAGGAGGACCTTGGCGCCGGATTCGGTCACCTTGCGGTCGAGGTCTTCGGCGTCCATGCCCCACTCGCGGTTCGTTTCNACCAGCACGGGCTCAGCACGGGCGTGGTGGATGACGCTGGGCACGGCGTGGAAGGTGAACGCGTTGGTCAGGACCTTGTCNCCGGGTTCCACGCCGGCGATGTTCAGCGCGATGTACATCGCAGAGCCACAGGAATTGGTGCCGATGGCGTGCTTCATGCCCATGTATTCGGCGAAAGTCTTCTCGAAGCGCGCCGTGAGCGATTCTTCCTTGGTCGGTGGCTGGTAGCGGTACATGACGCCGCGTCGCATGGCGTCGGTCGCCATGGCGATGCCTTCCTCTGGNATGGGCTTGAACGCCTTGTGGTTGAAGTCGATGATGCGCTCGCCGCCTTCGACAACAAGTCGGCGTCGGGATTCAGACTGCATGGTGTAACGGGGGACTGCCGTGCATTTCAATCAACCTCCAAAAACGAAAGGTTGTGGATTGAAGATGGAACATTCAGGCTTGACGGCCTTCGTCGAACATCTCCCGGAGGCTTCCGTCCTGNAGCATCTCTAGGACGATGTCNGAACCGCCGATGAGCTCACCNTGAACGAAAATTTGGGGCATGGTCGGGAAGTCGGACCATTCGCACACGGCGGGNATGGCACGGCGGTCGGTGAGGATGTTCACCGAGGCAAAGGGCTCACCAAAGGTTTGCAGNGCTTGTGCCGCACGGTTGGAAAAACCACANTGCGGCGCACCTGGCTCACCTTTCATGAAGAGGACAAGAGCGTGCTCGTCCACGATGGCTTGCAGTTCGTCAGGGGTCCAATTGAATTCGTTGNTCATGCTGTTCATTCCTCCTTGGGGGGTCGCCGCCTGATGTGNATGCCGGTGCCNCCAGCGTGGGGGNGGAACACGGTGTCGCCTGCGGTTTCGGCTTGCGCGGGCGTCATGCATTTCAGGTCGAGGGCGTGAACCACGTTGGCCGCGATGTGCGGCTTGAAGTGGTTCAGGATCAATTTCTGGCGCTGCAGGGGCCGCATGCCTTCGAAGGTCGGTGAAATGACCCGCACGTGGAAGTGGTCGCCCGTGTTGTTCAGGTCAACGCACTCCACCACCGCGTCTGGGATGAGGGCGCGGACCTCGTTCTCGACCCACGTGGTCTCGACCATGNCCAGCGCTCTGCGCGGACGGTNTTCAATCTGCGCATGGTCGTGCGCGCATTGATGGCGTGCCCGCTGCGGTGCCGCATTATGTCGAGCANGGCAGGTCGCGGGCTCGATGCCCGACGAGATGCTGCTTGGCTGTCCATGGCGGAAATCAGCGCGGTAGGTTTGGCACTCATCGGCCAAGTGCTGCTGACCTCCGCGCTGGCCGAGACGACGTATGGGCGATGGATCCTGCTCCTCGACGTGTTCATTGCGGCCTTTTTGGTGCTCGATTTAGGTCTCCCGACGCTGCTGGCGCGGGACGGGCCGACCCACCCTTCCGCGCTTCGACCCGCGGTGTGGCGGGTGTGGCGCATTCAGGCCACGGTCGCCGTCCCCGTGGCGCTCATCGTCGGCGCTGCAGTGCTAAGTCGGCATCCCGACGTGCCTGCGCTTGTGCTCATCGCCGCCCTGGTCTCGCTCTTGCACCTGGCCACCTATGCGCCACGCGCTGCCCTTCGTGCGGCGGGCGAAGCCCGTCTTGAGGCTTGGTCCAAAGTGGTGGAGCGTTCGGTCATGACCGGCGGCTATGCCCTNTTCATNATGCAGGGTGAAGCGGATGTGCTGCCGTACGCGCTTGTGCTGGCGGCCGGTGCGGCGGCAGGATGGCTCTGTTCTGCGGGCTTGCTCCATCGAACGCTCGGACCCGATCAGGTCGACCCCTCGCGTCTCGGAGCGGCGTGGAGCGCCTCATGGGGTTCCTTGCTGATGGCTGGGGCACCCTTNGCCCTGACCGCGGCCGTGNTGCCCTACGTCTCGCGGATCGAGAAATTCCTGCTCGCTGAGGTTCACGGCTACGACGCNGTGGCGGTCTTTCACGTGGCGCAAATGGCGTGGGTTGCAGGTTTGGTGGTGCCCGCCGCCATTCGGGCCGCCCTGATTCCTGCGTTTGGGGCCGTGCGCGATTCAAGCGAAGGGATGGCGACCGCCATGCGANACGCGGAAGCCTGGATTGCCCCGNTTGTGCCGCTTGGCTTGCTTGCCGGGGCATGGACGGTCCCCGTCCTGTTGGACGGCGTGTTTCCCGCCTCTTACACCAGCGGATCGCTNGGTGCAGACGCGGGCGACCTTTTCCTCGTCCTGCTGCCCGGCTGGGGTTTGGCGATGATCGCCACGCCTTCGCTTGCAGGCGTTCAAGCAGGCCTCAACCCATGGCGCTATGCGGGCCACGCCGCTGCAGGGCTNGGCTTTGCGGTGCTCGCTGGAGTGCTGCTGGTGCCGGACNATGGCCCNCTNGGTGCGGCGTGGGCGGCCCTTTCAGTNTGCACCATGCTGGCGCTGTTGGCCCTTGCGCTCCGNCCATCACCCCGCCGCCTTNACANGGGCGCTTGGGGCGTGGTTGTGCTCGCTTGCGTTCTTGTGCCGTGGTTTTGGCACCATGCNTGGTGGATTTCGGTTGGTGCCGCTGTGATGCTGAGCNGCCTTGCGGTGATGGTGGGGCCCCATCNACNAGCTCCGTTGCTCGAATCNGAGTGACGCGCTCAGCCCTGAACCTCTGGCTCGTCCCAAGGTTTGGCGTCTGCAACCGGTGCGGTCTCAGCGGTGGCCAGTGGCGGTTGCACGGCAGNGACCGGTGGCTGAACCGGCACCATGGGTTGCGCGGCCGCGGGCATCGCACCAAGCGTCGTGGGCATGGTGGTGGCTTGTCCGTAGGCTTGGACCGGCATGGCCTTTGGCCCGTTGCTGCTCACCAGTCCAATGATNAGCAAAAGCAAGCCAAGCGGCAGACCACAACATGCAGCCGCACTGGCCAGCGCCCCNCCTCCAAATACGGCGCCGAGGCCCTCGAACAAGGCGGCGAGCACCGGATCGACGTACATCACGTGGACGCCTGATGAGGCTGCAAAGGAGTAATCTCCGTCCGTGCAATCNGATTCTCCCGTCAGGGTGTCGCAGGCATACCCAATGCGCGTCATACCAGCGTCGACGTTTCCATCCTCGCCAGGCTCGGGAATGCTGCAGTCCCGGGTGAACTCGTTCACAGCATCGCTATCNCCATCGCGGGTCACGGTCACGGAGCCGCCGTCGTCGAAGAAGGACTCGCAGGCGTCGCCTTCGCCGTTCCCATCGTTGTCCTTCATTGGGGTGTCGATGTAGAAGTAAAAGCCGAGTTCACCCATACCATCAGCGTCGNCGTACGTGATGGTTCCGCTGGTGGCGTTTTCGTAGTTCCACGGGTCCTCCAAATCCTCCATGTTCTCCAACGAGGCCACGGAGTTTGAGGCCATGGCGCCACCCACAACCACTCCGATGAGGCTGAGCAGAAGCACCACCGCGCCGGCAATGGTCAGGCCTTTGTTCATGCATTGACAATGGTCCTGAAGCCAATAAACCCGCCGCTGCCGTTTGGTTTAGACGGTGCGAAGCAGGTGCTCCCACGCCTGTTCCACGGCTGGACGCTGGCACCAGTCAGGCAGCAGGACCGGTTGTTCACCCCAATCTGTGCTTAGCACCCGTTCGCAGGCGTCAGCCAGCGCGATGGGGCTCCTGTCCGCCGCGATGCAGGCCTCGGGCAACCACCGAGCCAGGTCCCCGACGTTGGCGCTGACCACCGGCGTCCCACAGGCGACGGACTCCTTGGCGACAAGAGGCCCCGCTTCTCTGGAGGAGGTAATCAGGGTCAGGGAAGCCACCATCATGCGGTCCCACACGATGGGGCGAGGCTGCTGGCGCAACGTCGTCATGCCGACCACCCATCCGCGGGTTTCCAACTCACGGCCGGTCTCAAGGGCGAGGTAGTGCTCTTTTTCCGGTCGTCGAGGGTCTGCTGGGAACAGGACATCGAGGCGTTCGCGTCGCCAGCGCCCACGCCACGAAGTCATGGGTTGGAGCCAGTCCTCCTCGACCGGCACGTGGCATGGAATCACTTGGGTTTCAGGGCTGTTCACGTCGGTGAGGTGTTCACGCTGTTCTTCAGCAACGAGCACCAAGCGATCGAGGTCAGCGATCATGCGTCGCAAGCGAGGTCCTACGTCGCGATGGGCAAGGCCGACGTCAAGATCCCAGCCGTGCACCACGCCGATGCACGGCACATTCCATGCCTTGGCCAAGGCCAAGGCCAAGCCTCCAACCGGCCACAGGGCGTGCACCACCATCGCCTCTGGCCTCCAATCGCCAAGCCAGCGCTGCACCGCCGAGGCACGCCGACGGATGCTCGAGGCCGTCAACCACGCTGAAGCCTGATTGGAGAGGCCCCAATACCTTGGCACGAGCACTTCAGTTCCGTCGAAGGTGTGGTGCCCGGGCGCTTTTGCAACGCCGGTCAAGGTCGAGCGTCGTGATTCCTGGTACTGCAGCATCCTCGGGAGGGGGTTGACGACGCGCACGTCGTGATTCGCATCGCGAAGCAGACGTACGTGGTCGGCGACGAAAGTCCCGCGCGCGATGTTGGTTGGAAGCGGGTGCATCCCGCTGAGCACCAGGATGCGCATCCGAATCCCTCACGCGTGCAAGGCAGCGGTGAGTTCGGCCAAGTTTTCGGCCACGCTTGCCCGGTCGTTGAACAGACCAGACCCCACCACAGCGTTGGTGACGCCCCAACTCCGCAGCTCAGCGATGTTGTGGGCTTTGACCCCCCCGTCGATTTGGAGTTGGACGGCTCGACCGCCGTTGGCCTTCTGCTTCGCGATGGCGTCGGCCAACCGGCGCACCTTCGCTTCCACGTTTGGAATGAAGGATTGGCCACCGAATCCCGGGTTGACGCTCATCACCAAGACCAAGTCTACGTCTTCGAGGACCTCTAGGGCTGCCTCGACCGGCGTGGCCGGGTTGAGCACAATGCCAACACCGGCCCCCGCGTCTCGAATGGCGTGAAGCAGGCGGTGCAGGTGCGTGACCGCTTCCACGTGCACGGTGAGGTGATCGCACCCCGCATCGATGTAGTCTTGGAAGCAAGTTTCCGCGTTGCTGACCATCAAATGAGCGTCAAAGATCGGACCGTCGCCCAAAGCGGCGCGGGGGCTCCGAATGACGGGAGGTCCGAAGGTCAGGTTCGGCACGAAGTTGCCGTCCATGACGTCCAAGTGGAGCCACTCGAGGCCTGCGTCCACTGCTTCGCGGCACGAATCGGCCAAGTCGGCCAAGTCCGCGGTGAGCACCGAGGGCGCGATGACCACGTCCGCCATGCATCGTCGTGGCGACCGACCCACATGAGCGTTCGCTCCTGACTGGGACAAAGCCTCATAGGACCCTTACCTGAGGGATGGGCAGGTGAGCAGATTGGGCGAGGTCGTTTCCATCTCGGACAGCCAATACGAATCAACCGTCGGCGAGGGCTGGGTGCTCGTCGATTTCTGGGCGCCGTGGTGCGGCCCCTGCAAAGCGCTGGGTCCCGTGCTCGAACAGGTGGCCGGCGAGCGCGACATTACAATCGCGAAAGTCAACACCGACACCGACTCCATGCACGCTGCTCGACTCGGCGTGCGGGGCATTCCTGCGATGTACCTCTACAAGGACGGCGAACTCATGGGCAGCCAAACCGGCGCCCTGCCCAAAGCCAAGGTTCTCGCATGGATCGACGGGGCCATGACCGACGCGTTCGGCGATGGCGCTGACTTCTGAATCAATCGCCGAGCGCACTGCGGCGCGCTTCCTGCGCGCTTCCGACCTCGCGCAGCAAGCGCTCGCGGAGCGCCTCATGCAACCACATGCCATCGTTGAGGTCCAGCAACAAACCGTGGTCGATCAGGTGTTGCGGAGGCACGCCCTCCCACCCGACGGCTTCCGCCAGACGTGGCCAAGGCACGGGAGCGTTGGCTGAAGCCAACGTGGCCAGCATGTCCCGCTCACCGTCGGGCAACGCAGACAAAATTTCCTGGTCCAAAAACCGCAACCAGTCCCCGTGGATGACGTCACCGTAGAGTTCCAACAACTCAAGCGCGAGGGGGTGCCCTCCCGTCCGCTCGAGGACGTCTTCGGGGGATGCCACGTCGCCCGAGAGGTCCTCCAACCAGCTCTCCACCACGTCCAGCGGGAGGCCTTCGAGCGGAAGTTCACGGATTACGTCGCGTGTGTGGACGTCACGCTGGTCGTAGAACTGCATCGTGCGCCGTGAGATGAACAACAACCGGACGGGCGTTTTTTCTGCCAGGGAAAGCAGGGCGCCATAGAACGCTTCGCCCTGAGCCGTGAGGTGGTGCGCATCGTCGATGACCACCAGCCAATANGGCGGAGGTCCNCGTCGTGTTGATTCGAATCGGTCGCGGATGGTCCGAGCGTCCGTGAGGTAGGCCAACAAACGCCNTCGCCACAGATCGATGTTGAGTTGGGCACCGGGCTGCAACGGGAGCGTGGACATCAGGTCGTAGGGGTCGTGCTGGTCGTCGATGCCAAAGCGGTGGAGAAGGCTGACGGCGAGACCGGTCACGGTGTCCCAAGGTTGGCAGGGGTACCAACACACCGAAAGTTGCTGGTCCATGTCTTGGACGGCGTCGAGCCAGTTGGCNACCAAGGTGGATTTTCCGATGCCGGCGATGCCATGGACGAGCATGGCAGGACGACGCGCTTCATACCACGTGTCAAGGGTGGCNCGTTCATGTTCTCGCCCCCGCACCTTCCGCGTGGTCGGTGGTGACGTGTGGTACGTGGCGTGAGCACCCGCCATCATGGTCAGACGTCCAGGNGGAGGCTTGCCGTCCTCCTCGCTTCCCNTGCGACGGATGAGCCCAAAGCGAATGTCGCCGTAGGTCAACACCCCTTCGTGCTGAGCGTGCATCAGAACATGCAGCAGACCGATGTCCGCATNGAGGCGCTCACGCGCTTCATGGGCGGGGACTTCGAGGAGTTGNCCGTCCTCGCCGCGCAGCAACACCATGGTTTCGCGGAGCACGTCGGCGCGCGCTTCAGCGGCCGCGGTTCCGGTGTCCGTCAACTGCCAGGTTTTCCGTCGCCGCTCTTCCCCCTCGACGCTGCGAAGGTGCTCGCTGACACGGGCATCGCGGCTGAGGGCCCGCATCGCGCGGCTCACGTTTGGCGGGTGGAGCGCGCACGCCTCGGCGATGCCGTCACGGGTGACGGCGTGCGGCACCACGAATCGATCGGCGTGGCCAACATGCTCCAACAAATGGAGAAGAATGCGGTCTTGAACCGCCACGGACACCTTCGGCAGGTCGGTGGCCACGGTTCTTGCTCGCCCNCCTTCGTTCAAGGCTTTGCCTGCCTGATGGCCAGAGACGCCTTGTTGTGGCGTCGTCGCCCGCACAAGAACACCATAACCCCTTTTTATTGGTGGATGTCCAAAGGGCATGACCACTCTCCGAGCGCCCCGCAGTCGTGCTGTCCTCCTGATGGGCATGATGGTTCTGGCCTTGCTCCCCATGACGCTGCTCGCTTCGGCAGCGGACATTGACGGTGACGGTGTGGAAGACGCCAACGACGCCTGCCCCTATGCCTACGGGACCTCCACCGTCGACCGCGACGGGTGCCCGGACACCGATGGCGACGGCACCTCCGACCTCAACGACGGATGGACCATCTCCAACCCGAACTTCACGAACGTCCAAACCATCTCATCCAGCAACGAGTACTTCGATGTGGACTACTCGCCCGACGGCACGCACGTTGTCACCGCAGCCTCGGACGGCTTTGTNCGCGTGTGGAACGCAACCACCCACACCAACGTCCGCTCTGCGAACGCCATTTCCGGCGGCGAGGTGACCAGCGTCGATTGGTCGCCAGACGGTCAATACATCGCTGCAGGACTGGATGACGACACCATGCAGATCTACTACGCGTCGAACCTGACCTCCGTCCACGGGACCATCAGCGTTGACGTGGGCGGTGGCGATTACGTCTACGACGTGACCTTCAATCCGGACAGCGACCTTGTCGCAGTGTCCATCGGTCGGTCTGGAAATGGAGGCACCAACGGGCAAGTTTTCCTCATCCAGGTGTCGGACGGCTCGAACCTGCACAGCCTCAACCCGAACAGCGAGGACCGTTTCTACGCCTCCGCCTTCTCGCCCGATGGTCAATTCATCGCGTTGGCGGGTAACGGTGATTTCTACGTGGCAAACGTCACCTCTCAGCAAACCATGAGCAGCGTCAGCAGCCCGCCAGCGGCCATCAACAACATCGCATGGTCGCCTGATGGAAATTACATCGCCATGTGCGGCGGTTGGGAAGGGAGTTCCGCNAGCGTGGACATGTACGAATACACNGGCTCCTCGTGGAGCGTGGCTTGGGGCTTCCAAACCACCACCTCCTGNGCCTCTGTTGAATTCAGCCCAGACGGCCGTCATATCGCCGCGGGATTGTACTGGTACGGCGCTGACGCCGTGACGACCTACATCGCCGAGACGACGACGGGTGCGGCGATTGACAACTTCAGCGGGCCTCGACCCGGTGGTTGCACTGGCTTCGGCGGATCGAACAATTGCGGCATCATCTACGGCCTCTCGTGGAGTCCTGACAGCACCCATCTTGTGACCGCGCACGGCCGAGGGGACGAGGGCGTGTACTTCTGGTACGCGGACATCGACGAGGACAACGACGGNTACAACTCCACGGACCAAGGCGACGGCATCGTTGATGCCTTCCCCTCCGACGGCAGCCAGTGGGACGATTCCGACGGCGACGGCTACGGGGATAACCCCGCACCTGCCACGCAGCCCGATGCTTGCGTGAACACCGCAGGGACCTCCAACATGGATCGATTCGGNTGCTTGGACACCGATGGAGACGGCTATTCTGATCCGGATGCCGGATGGACCATCCTCGACGGTGCAGACGTCTGGCCAGGGAACCCCGAGCAGTGGGCCGACGCGGACCAAGACGGCNACGGGGACAACTACCTCTACGACATCAACCAGACCAACCAGCTGCACATCAACCAGCGCGGCGACGCCTTCCCGTTGGACCCACAGCAGTGGAACGACACGGACGGTGACGGCTACGGCGACAACTACGACGACCCGGCCTGGACCGCCAACCGCGCGCCGCACTGGCCAGGTGAGCGCCTCGAGGGCGCCACGATGCCCGATGCCTTCCCGCTCGATCGCACGCAATGGTCCGACAACGACGGCGATGGCATCGGTGACAACCCGAATTCCGGGACGTCTGACGGGTGTCCAAACGTCGCCGGGGACTCCTTCTGGGATCGTTTGGGGTGCCCAGACAGCGACGGCGACGGTTGGTCGGACCCCACCGATGATTGGGGCCCGAACGGTGAATGCACGGGTGCGGACGCCTTCAAGGACGATCCCACGCAATGGTGTGACTCCGACGGCGACGGCTACGGCGACAACGAAAGCGGCAATCAGCCCGATGCATGCCCCAACCAAGCCGGGACCTCGGATGGTGACGTGTTCGGATGCGCCGACCGGGACGGTGACGGCTGGTCAAACGCTGGAGAACCCTTCCCGGACGACGGCACCCAGTGGGCGGACCGCGACGGTGACAACCGTGGCGACAACCCCGACGGCAACAACGCCGACCTGTACCCTGACGATTCGAGCCAGTGGGCCGATTCGGACGGTGACGGCTACGGCGACAACCCCAGCGGCACGAACGGCGACCGATTCCCGAACGATGCCCTCCAATGGGAAGACACCGACGGCGACGGCTTTGGGGACAATTTCGTTGACGAAGACGGCGACGGCGTGTCCGAGTCAGGTGACGTCTGCCCAACGCTTGCAGGCAGTTCAAAGGCCCCGCTAAGCCGCGGCTGCCCGGACAGCGACGCTGACGGCTACATGGACAACGTCGATGCCTTCCCCGCGAACCCCTTCCAATGGAACGACACCGACGGGGACGGGTACGGTGACAACAACGCCGTCAGCGGAGGCGACTCCTGCGTGAACGAGTACGGCCGCTCAAACCAATCAGGGCGCCTCGGCTGCCCTGATGCGGACTTCGACGGCTGGGCCGACGACATCGACGTTTTCCCTGATGATGGCCTCCAGTGGGTCGACAGCGACGGTGACGGCTACGGTGACAATTACGTGTACGAGGTCGTTTCTGTCGAAGACGAGGACAATCCGGGCATGTTCTTGATGCTCCGTGAAGAACAAGGCGATGCCTTCCCCAACGACGTGACGCAATGGTCGGACCGTGACGGTGACGGACGTGGCGACAACCCAACCGGAAACCTTCCGGATGCCTTCCCGCTCCGCGTCTCACAGCAGCTCGACTTTGACGGCGACGGCTACGGGGACAACATCACGCTTGACGCGTACCAGTCCGACGGTTGCAGGAAAATCTTCGGCACGTCGACGGACGACACCTACGGATGCCCGGACGCTGACGATGATGGCACGTCGGATGACGCCGATCCGTGCCCGTATGACCCGAGCATCGAGGTCGGCGTCCGCGGGCAAGTCACCTGCACCATCACGGCACCACAGGACGACGGCGACGGGGATGCCTCACTCGGCGGAGGTGACATCGGCGCCCAAGTTGACACGCTCACCCTCGTGCTTGTCGGTGTCGTTGGACTCATGCTTGCGGCCGTAGCGCTGGCGATGATCGCCCGCAACGCTGGCCGGAAGGCGGCCCTGAGTGCACGCGAGAACGAGAAGCTGTCCAACGCGGCCTTCAACGAAGAAGAAGAGCGACGGCANGAGTGGATCAACTACTACGTGGNTCAAGGTCAACTCGATGAAGCGAGGGCACTCGGTTGGACCGGCCAAGGCGCGGCCGCTCCNGTGCCCCAATGGCAGCAGTANGAACAACAACAGGCCGAGGCCGAGCGTTCATCGATGCCGAGCATGCCCGACCTGGATCAGCTTTGATCGCGGGCACGGCGCGCCAATGCATCNTCGAAGGCGAGGAAGGGCAAGGCGGCCCATGCTTCGTCTGAATCGAGCGCAGCCATGGCNTCGTTCCCTGTGAGAACATCGGCCAGTGTGAGGTGATGAGGCACGCGCCCGTCGGCCAATTCGTAGGCGTGGCCCGGNAGCACCACCCAGTCGTCCGGCAAAGCCTGCATCCTGCTTCGGAGGTACAACAACGACGCGCGCAGGGCCGCAGGGTCTCCNCCATGCAAATCGGCCCGACCGCATCGTCCCAAGAACAGGCAGTCGCCAGAAACAACGATGCCGTGGCCAAGGAAAGTCAGGTGTCCGGGGGTGTGACCCGGTGTCCGAACGGCTTCGAAGGTCAGGTCGCCAACGTGGAGGGCCGTGGCCACATGGGGTGCGCCGTCGAGCGCTCGGGTGTGCGGCCCCTCCCAACCTCGCTCAGATTCTGCTTCATGCACGACGACTTCGAATCCNTCTCCACCTCGCTCAAGGGCTTCTTCGACACCTTTGGTGTGGTCCCAATGGCTGTGCGTCAACCACGCACCCACGAGGTGGAGGCCACGGGATTCAGCCACGTTGAACCAATACGATGCGTCGAAGGGGTCCACAATNACCGCANGCTTGGTCGTCGTGCACACGATAAGGTGGTTCAGGTTGTCCCAACCGCCAAGCTGTGCTTGCAGCACCTCGCATCCTGGAGAGGTATGCACCACGCTGGGTTCTGGCTCGGGCATGGCTCGCCGAGGGACCGCTGCCCTTTCAAGGGGGAGCAGTGTTCACCGCTCATGGACCAGAGAGGACGCGGGGTGCTGACCCTCGTCCTGCTGGCGATGCTCATGGCCGTGCCCTTCGGAGCCATGGCCTCTGCCGAACCGAGCGAGAGCCTCCAGGTTGAGCTCGACGTGACGCCGCTTGATCGGCCATGGTTGACCGATGGACATGTGTTGACCCTCTCCGCGTTGTTGGCGAATCCGAGCGAGGAAACGGTGGACACCTCCACAGACCCCTCTTGCGGTTTGGTGCTCTCCATCGCGGACCAGAGCGGGACAACGGTCGTCGACGGTCTGCAAGCCTGTCGTGGTCAGGAACGCGGCCTGAGTCTGGCCCCNGGAGGCGAGGCGTTGGAGACGTCCTTTACGGTGGACGCCGCTGATTTGGACCTCTCCACCGGCACATACGACCTGCATGTGTCTCATCCCGCCTCAGGCGCCACGACAAGCACCACGGTTGACGTTCAGCGAGCAGTTGCATGGCCCGAAGACCTCCTCCTGGAGGGCATCAGCGTGCTGCGCACCGAGGTCGCCGAAGATGGAGAAGTCCTCCTCTTGCGCTGGCGAAACGCCGGGNCCACCCCCTTGGACTGGCCCACCGAGGCGTGCACCTTGCACGTCGTGAACGCGGCGTGGACGCCTTTCGCTTCTTGCCAAGACGAAGTTGAGGCCTTGGCACCCTGGGAAGTCCGTTTGGTGACGGCCATCACGCTCGATGCAGGGGACCTCGACGATACCGGTGCGTTCACGCTGTCCACCCCTTCCGGTGAGCGAACGGTGCAGCATACGCCGATTGGGCACGAATCCAACACCGACGCGCTTGGCTTCACGCTTCGACTGGATGGGGAGGACGACGCCTTCAGGACCGGGGAAATCGTCCAGCCGACCATGCGCATCAGCAACCTCGGCCAAGACGACCTGGTTGTTGAGACGACGACCACATGCCGTGCGGACTGGTGGGCGGCGGACGCGACGGGACACGTGGTTTACGACAGCCGTTGGAACGCACCCTGTGTCGACCTCGACGACCGCCGTTCCCTCGACGTTGGCGAACACCTCGAGTTCCAAGGCCTCGGTTGGAGCCTCGTTGACGCTCAAGGATGCACGGTNCCCAGCGGCAGTTACGCCATTGTGGCCCGCGCGGATGACCTTGCGCTAAGCGCGGCCACCACGGTGACCGTGGAACACGAAGAAGCCGAAGGCTGCGCCTCGGACGACGGCCTGTCCATCGAAGCGTGGCTCGAACAGGACGAAGACGTACCACCGTCCCTTCACATCGATGTGCGTCCCAAGGAAGGCGCCACCGACCTNGTGCTGCAAGGCGTTTGTTCCGGTCGGATGATCCTCTACGACGAGGGGGGTTCGCCCCTCCTCGATCAGATGGTCGGGTGTGAGGGACGGCATGGCCGCCAATATCANCTCCCGTCCACCGATGCTGTGTTGCGTTTGGACATGGGCGGATTCATGCTCACCACGTCCGAAGGCAATGTCTTGACCGACGGCACCTATGCCATGGAATTCCANCTTCAGGCCGCCCGACCGGTGGCGCACGCTGCGACGCTCACGGTCGGCGTCGAAAGCATGGAGACGACAGACGGCAACGATGCCGTGGTGGTCGAAGCCCCAATCAGAACCGAAGAGGGTGCATGGATCGGTCTGCAAGCCTCTGGCGAGGCCTGCTGGGTGCTACAAACCGGGCCTTCCTCGTACTTGTCGCTGTCCAGTGCGGTTCCCGCCAATTGGGCCCCACAGGCTGACCTCCGGGGCATCTACACCGTGCAAGATGCGGATGAAGCGCCCGCTTGCACCGGTGTTGACGCGACCCCCATGGTCGTGCTTGAGGTGCACGAGGAACGTATGCCTGCCCCTGCTCAGGCTGAAGGGGNCTCAGCGCAAGACGAGTCCGAAGCGGTTGTCGAAGCGCCCAGNGACGCTGCCATCGTGACGCCAACTGTGGTGGTGGCCACCGTGGTGTCCACCTCCATCCTCGGTCTTCTCGCGACCGCCTTCCTGACCAATGAAGCATGGNGGTTGCCGGCTTCTTCAGCAGGGTTGTGGCTGGTCGGTTTCNTCGGGCGAACCAAGGAAACCACGGACGGGCGTTTCCAGCGTGGACGCATCATGGGGTACCTTCAGGCCAACCCTGGATGCCACTTCCGCGCACTCATGAGTGCGCTCGACCTCTCCAACGGCCAAACCACCCACCATCTTCGGGTGCTCGAGCGTGAGGAGCAGATCTGGCGACGAAAGGANGGGCGANTNATCCGGTTTTATCCCCTCACAGGTGATCTTCACCCCGGCATCGCTGAAGAACAGCTCCCGGTCCCCCCGCTCTCCATGGACCCCAACTCGCTGCAAGGTCGCATCCTGACCATGCTCGATGATGACGGCCTCATGGGCGATTTCCCAACCCAGGCTGAACTTGCTCGGCGGCTCGAGCGAAGCCAGCAACTCATCTCCCATCATCTTCGAACCTTGGAGCGCTACGGCCTGGTGGAGAAGCAAAAGATGGGCGTCCGCTCCCGCTANGTGCTCACGCGCGAGGCGATTTACCTNCTTGAGCGGACCGACATGGAACGGCACTCCTAGGCGGTTGGTTTCAAGTCCATAGCGCGGCTCGGACGGCCCGAGGACGGTCCATGAGCGACGAACCGATTCGCGTCGATGAAGTGGCGTGGCAGCGCCGCTGGGACGAGGAAGCCGTGTTCGTTGCCCCCAACGAGGGGGATCGTCCGACCTTCTACTGCCTCGAGATGTACCCGTATCCATCGGGAAAGATGCACATGGGGCACGTCCGCAANTATTCCATCGGNGANGCNGTGGCCCGCTACAAGCGCATGCGCGGCTTCGATGTGCTGTACCCTATGGGTTTCGATTCGTTTGGCATGCCGGCCGAAAACGCGGCCATCGAAGAGGGTGGGCACCCTCATGACATCACCGAGCGCAACATGGCCAGCATCACCGCGCAGATCAAGCGGATGGGTTTCTCGTACGATTGGGACCGCNTGGTGAAAAGCCACGACCCGAACTATTACCGGTGGAACCAGTGGTTTTTCNTGANGTTCCTCNAACAAGGCTTGGCCTACCGCGAGCAAGCACCCGTCAACTGGTGCGAACCGTGCACCACCGTGTTGGCCAACGAGCAGGTCAAGGCGGGCCGATGCTGGCGATGCAACGGCCCGGTNATCCAGAAAGACATGAGCCAGTGGTTCCTCGACCTGCCCAAGTACGCTCAAGAATTGGTTGATGGCCTGGACACCATCGACTTCCCAGAGCACGTTTCCTTGCTGCAGAAGGACTGGCTTGGTCGCTCGGAAGGCGCGGAAATCGCCTTCCAACTCGAGAACGACCTCGGCGAAGTCCGCGTGTTCACAACCCGTCCGGACACCTTGTTTGGCGTNACCTTCCTGACGATGGCCCCTGAACATCCGATGGCCGCTGGCCTGATGGCCGGGCGNCCGGAGGAAGCCGCTTGGCGTGAACTTCGCGATGAGGTGGCGCTGCTTTCCGAATTTGACCGNATCAAGCAGATGAAGAAGAAGAAAGGCATCTTCTCAGGCCTTCACGTGATTCACCCCCTGACGGGNGAGCGCATCCCGATGTGGTTCGGCAATTTCGTCATCGCTTCCTACGGTACGGGGGCCGTGATGGCTGTTCCCGGGCACGATCAGCGTGATTTCGAGTTCGCCACAACGTGTGGCCTTCCCGTACGGCGCGTCATCGCTGACGGCAAGGCCGAAGATGCTCCCATGACCAAGGCGCACGAAGACATGGGTCCGATGATCAACTCACCCCTGCCCGGCTTTGACGGACTCGAGGGTGATGCGGCCAAGCACGCGGTGATCACCGCCTTGGAAGAGGCCGAAGCAGGAGACAGAANGCTCAACTGGAAGATCCGTCCTTGGCTGGTCTCGCGGCAGCGCTACTGGGGCACTCCGATTCCCATCATCCACTGCCCTTCGTGCGGTGTGGTNCCGGTTCCAGAGGAGGACCTCCCGGTGGTCCTCCCGCGTGATGTGGCGTTTACGGGCACCGGGAATCCTCTGCTCACGTCGCCCTCATTCCTTGAGGTGGATTGCCCCGCGTGCGGTGAAGCCGCACGACGGGAGACCGACACGATGGACACCTTCGTTGACTCGTCGTGGTACTTCATGCGCTATGTGGACGCCAAGAACGAGGCGATGTGCTTCGACGCGGACGTCGCCGACCGTTGGATGAACGTGGACTTCTATTGCGGTGGCATCGAACACGCGCAGATGCACCTCATTTACGCCCGCTTTTGGACGAAAGCGCTCCGTGATCTCGGGCTTCACAGCATCGATGAGCCCTTCCAGAGCCTGCTCTGCCAAGGGATGGTCAACAAGGCCGCGCCTTGGTGCGACTCATGCGCGGTGACCCTCCCCGTATCGGCTGCTGGCGCTCCGTGCCCGCAATGTGGCGATGCCTTGGGTGAGCGCAGCGCGAAGATGAGCAAGTCGCTGGGCAACACGGTCTCGCCCGAGGCGATGATCGAGCAGTACGGTGCAGACACGGTTCGCCTGTTCATCCTGTTCGCGGCCAATCCGACGGCCGGCATGGACTGGTCCGACACGGCCGTCGAAGCCAACCATCGTGTCATCCAGCATCTGCTCACCCTGCCAGACGTGCTCTTGTCGTGGGACGGAGAAGCGCACCCCATGGACGNCTGGATGGAGGCGCGCTTGGACCAGCGCACGTTGGAGTGGGCCGATGCGATGGAGAGCTACGACCTGCGAAAGGCGGTTGAAATCAGTCATTTTGAGTTGGTCAAGGACCTCAATTGGTACCTCCGCCGTGCTCCTGGCAGCGCGACCCTCGGGCGTGTGCTGCTCGAGCGTTGGGCTCACCTCTTGGCGGTGTCCACGCCGCACATGGCCGAAGCATGGTGGGCGGCTGCGGGCCACGACGACCTGTTGGCCTCACGTGTGCTGGACATGCCAGCTCCGCTTTCCGAGGCGGCGCAACTGCGGTTGGACGAAGAGGCCCATCTCAGGGACATGCTCGATCAAGCCCGCCGCGTCAAGACCGTGGCTGAGCGCCATTTGGACGGACCGGCCCGCACCGCCACCTTCGCCATCAGCGCCCCATGGCGCCGCGCCCTTGCAGAGGCGGCTTTGCGCCACCTTGCCGAGGATCAACCCATCAAGGCCTTCGCGGGCCGCGTTGCCTCCCTCGGGCTGGTCGATGAGCCACGAACTGGCGAACTCATGGGATTCTGGGGCAAGCGCATGCTGCCTCAAGTGTTCAAGTGGGACGACGAAATCCGCCGCATCTTGCTGAGCGGGCTTGACGAAGCAGCCAACCTTGCCGCCAACGCAGACTTCATCGCAGCGACCCTTGAACTCGAGCGGGTCGAGGTTGTCATGGCTGAAAGTCCGGAGGACACGACAGAACGAGGAGGCGCTGCGATGCCTTACGCGCCTTCTGTCGTCTTCGCTTGATCACTCTTCTTCGTCGGAGATTTGTTGATCATACCATGACTCCAAATCCTCGACTTGAGATTCATTCAGCCCCAGTGTCTTGGCCTGCAGGTTGAGGAATTTACGCTCCTCTGCCGTGATGATTCGGTCTTCCATGGCAATTTCATAGGCTTCGATGTAGCTCTTTTCCGCCGCCGTGAACGCCTCGGGCATGAGAACAGAGGAAAAATTCTGGATGGCGTTGAAAATCGGCTTGCGGAGGAGCACAAGCGGCGCACCAACGACGAGACCAGCCGCCAAACCTCCACCTGGAACGAACCCCTCGATCACCTCAGAGGTGGTCAGCAGTGCGATGCCGCCAAGCGTTGCAAAAAGCGCAGCGCTAAAGGTTCGACGCAGTTGTTCATCGATGCCCAAAATTTCGTTCTTGAGGATGGCGTAGGTGAACATGAATCCCTCCAGCACACCGGTAAGCAATATGCTGAACAAAAATCCGTAGAACAGAACGAGGTAGAGGAAGACGACGCCTTCGCCTTCCGTCTCGATGATCGAAGTCACGTCTGCGAGGTTGAAATCTCCAAACCGAACCACCATGGCGACGATGCAGAAGACCATCGTCCCTTTGATGAAGGCCTTCCCTGCAAAACCCAAGAACAGAGAACGTGCCTCCATGGCCTCATTTTGACGTTCTGGGTCGTCCTTGAAACGCTTCCAGCCTGCTCGCATGAACAGCATGGCGATGGTCGCTGAAAACACAGGTGTGATGAGCAGGAGTTTCCCGATGTCGGAACTCGCAGGTATGAAGAAGGAATTCGGAACGTAATCGGTGTCCTCCGCACCGCCGCATGTTCCCGTAATCGGTTCCGATTCCTTGTAACTCAGGATGTTGGCGTCCTGTCCTTCCGAGCCGGGAGGACATTCAACGTAGTGAACACCACCGACGGTACCAACCACACCGTTGGCTGAGACAAGCGCCGTGATGACCACGGCGGCAAGCATTGGGACGAACCACCACAGGTTGTTCTTGATCACCGGTTTGGCCATGAATTGCAGCCGTTTCGGTGGGTAGAACGAAACGGTGGAGATGTACATCATGATGCACATGATCGAACAGAAGTACCACCCAACCCGATAGTTCGCAATGTAGCCGAGGAAAGCCTCCGACCCGTCGAAGGGATAGCTGTTGTACCAGTTTGCCACAACACGATACGCCTCAGCGAGCAGAAGAACGAACATGAATCGGTTTTCTGGGTTCTTCGGCCGGGCCCGGATGATGAGAAGAGCGAGGGCAATCAGAAAAACAAACGTGATGAGCGAGAGCAAGCCGTAGATGTAGTTCAGCCCGAGGACGTTGCCCGTTGACAGGTCGATGGAACGGATGGTCCGGATGTAGTAGGGGATGATCGGACCGACATCGCCCATGGCTCAAACACAGTGGTGGTTTGCAGAAAAACCCACCTGAGAAGATCAATGTTGTGAGGGTTCATTCACGACACGGGACGCTGGTACGGATCTGAACCAAGCGCTGAGTGGCCCTTCCGCACCATTCCCATGCCATGCAGACGCCGATTCAGACCGAGCGCAACGTGAAACCGCCCGATTACTCCTCTTCGCCCACCGTCGCGTGTTGCTTCGACTCGGTTCCTGCTTTGTGCGTGTTCTGGTCGCGTCCCTTGATGAAGGTCCATCCTGCTGCGCCGAAAACGAGCACGGCGAGCACGAGCAGCGTCGTTGCAGGCCAACCGATGCCGCTTTCTGCACCGCCGCTGAGTTGTCCTGGAAGAGCGCATCCGTTGAGGTCAACGCGGAGTCCCGGTGCGGTGCCTCCGCAGATATCGAGGAAATTGGAGACGCCGTCTTGGTCGTCGTCGGCCTGCAACGCGCTGCAACCGCGGCCGTCCACCACCATGCTCAGTGGCGTGCGGGCGCAGGCGTCCACTGCATCGTTCACGCCGTCTTGGTCGTCGTCGTCGTCTTCCTCTGCGTCAGAGCATCCATCGCCATCGGCGTCCAGAGCGAGGCTCAAGCGGCCAACCATGCCGAGTGGGCATCCGTCAGCAGGGTCCACGCGGCCGTCGTCGTCGTCGTCCGTGTCCTCGTCATCGGCGCATCCGTCGCCGTCGTGATCCGCTTCAGGCGGGAAGCCAACCATGCCCGTCGGGCAGCGGTCGAAGGCGTCCAGCACGCCGTCTTGATCGTCGTCTTGGTCGTCGCCGTCGTCCCTGCAACCGTCACGGTCGTGATCGTTTGAGGGTGTGGACGTCCAGGTGGTGAAGTCCAAGGGGCAACCGTCGTCGGATTCCAGCACGCCGTCGTTGTCGGCGTCGTCATCGCAAAGGTTGCCCACGCCGTCGCCATCAAGGTCGGCCTGCCCCGGGTCGTACACGTTGGGGCACACGTCCGCTTGGTCGACCCATCCATCTTCATCGGTGTCGACGTCGGAGCATCCGTCGCCCTCTTGGTCTTCTTCGGGTGTGGAGACCCAGCCGACGGGTCCCTTCGGGCACGCATCGTTGTGGTCAAACACGCCATCCTCGTCGTCGTCAAAGTCCTCGTCGCTGTCCCTGCATCCGTCTTCGTCGTGGTCTGAGGAGCGCGTGCTCCACCACCCGATTGCACCGGTGGGGCAATCGTCGAGATCGTCCGCAACCCCGTCCCCGTCGTCGTCCAGGTCGCAGACATNGCCCNCGCCGTCCGCATCGAGGTCAAGTTGGTCCGGGTCTGCGTCGCGTGGNCAGACGTCGATGGCATCNAGGACGCCGTCGTCGTCAAGGTCGGCAGCATAGGCCCACAGGAGCACGTCTCGGCCNCCTTCCACGCGGTGTTCCTTTCCTTCCACGTCCAGGTCTTCGTCGAANCTTGCGGCCATGACCCANCGCCCATTNGCATCGAAACTTAGGGCGGCCANACGCTCGTCNCCCGTGCCGCCGAGNCTCCTGGCCCATCGGGTGTTTTCGGTGCTGCCAAGGTGCGCCAACCANCTGTCGTAGGCGTTGCCGNCGTCCTCGCCGTCCATGTCTTCGAGCACGGAAGNGCCCANGGCCATGCTCGAGCTGCTCATGCCAGCCACGATGCGCGTGCCGCTGGCGTCAACNTGCACGTCGACCGGCACGTCGGTACCAGGTCCTCCGATGACCTCCACGTTGGACCACTCCGCGCCACCTGAGACCCGTGCCGTCCATACGTCGATGCCTTGTGAGGAGGAAGCGGTGGCGCCGGAGAAGGCAGCTTCGCCGTTGATGGCACCGGCCACGACCACGCCATCCTCGGCTCCGGTGGTGCATCGAATCGCCTGAACGTCGCCGCTGCTGTTGGTGCTGGTGGCCCACGCAAAGGCCTCGCCTTCGCCAAGCCGAAGCACAGCGGCGTCGGTGCCGCCGGCGCTGACCAACACGTGTTCACCGGCGATCAGACGTTCACCGAAGGTGAGGGCCAGGTGCATCTCGCCTTGCCGGTTGACGCACAAGGACGCCACCTCGTCGATGATTTGGGTGGTCTGGACGCTGAGGCTGCGCACCGTGGTTCCGCTTTGATCGAATTCCAAAATCACGACGGCATCCCGGTCTTGACCTGCAATGGGATCGACCAGTCCGTCCACCTTCACCGAGCTGTAGTGGTGGACGGCAACGTATACCGAAGCGCCCTGGAGGGCCAGGTCGAGGACCTGCATGGGTTGATCGGAATTCAGTTGTCGGGCCCACTGCCACACGCCATCTTCGGTGATGCGAGCGAGGAAGACCAAGCCGTGAGCACCTGAGGAGGCTTTCGAGAGGGTCAGGGAGGAGCCAAAGGTGACGTTGCACGCGAGGCCGGCGGTCCCTGCACAGGCACGGCCTGCGACCAACAGGTCCCCGTTGGCCAGCACGCCGATGCGGTCGATGACGTCCGTACCGTTCGCGGACGTGACCGTGCTGCCGTGGGACCACGTGCCGTTGGGGTGGGTCCAAGCGATGAAGCCGTCGAGGTTGTTGGTCGTGGAGTTGGTCTCGAGGGGATCCAAATCGTCCTCGAGGCTCATCCAACCGGTGAAGGTGCCCGCGACCACCATGCGCTCACCGCTGCGGGCAAGGTCGTACGGAATGTCGTCACCAAAGCCAGCGGCCGTCAGCGCCCAGCCGGTGCTCTCCACGCCTTCTTCGGCGACTGCGGCGGGCAGCCAGAGGCTGACCGTGAGCAGGCCAACCAAGAGCAGGGCGACGCGACGCATGTGTTGCATTGGGACCTTCTCCGTATCAAGGGTGGTCCCCACTCGTGCGAAGGGATGATGGCGAGCATGCAGGTCCGGAAACGTGGAGGAGTGGACGCACCGGCAGCGCACGCTTGCGCCCGAGGACGCGGCGCAAGGTTGTGCTCGGCTGATGGCTTTGGGCTCATGGCCGCAATGGATGGTGGGTCAACCGGCCATGATGGCGCCGACCGTGGAGCGGCCCGAAGTGGGCATGCGGTTCGAAATCCACCGCTTGCTTCGCGGCGCCCCCCTCGTCGAACGGTGGCGCATCGTTGAGGCCCGTGAGGGCACGTCCCCCATCTTTGCCGAGGTGCTGCTCGAACTCGAAGGACAGCTTCGCGGCGAGCGACCGGCAGGGCGAGCCTTCCTCGGTTTGCAGCTGCGCTTGACGGTGTTGGCCGAGGAGGGAGGCGGCGTCGAAGCCGCGGTCCGATGGACGCCGAAGGGCATGCACCGGCTGCTCGCTCGACGGCTTCGCAGCGACGTGGTTCGCCTAGCTGAGCGGTGGGTCGTCGACCTCGCCGCCGCCTGCGACGCGTAACCGGCGCGTTCAAGGAGCGTCGTCAGTGGCTCAACGGCATGAGCGACAACCGCTCCTCCCGTGGAAACAACAGGGGCGGCGGTCGTCGAGGCCGCGGTTCCGGCGGGGGTCGGGGCTCAGGAGGACGCGGGGGCAACCGTTCCCGCCGGCCCAAGCGCTACGGCAGCGCGCCCATCGCCGATGCCCGCGCCCGTTCAGCCGACGCGATTGCGGACGCGAACGCCAAGGCGGAAGGGCGCTTCGACCGCGACGAGCCCGTGATGGGCTTCCCTAAGGACATGGAGGAGCCCCGCCGATTTTCCTTCGAGTGGCCGCTGACGCCTGTGCCGTTGGCCACCGAAGAGGAGACCGCCGGCCTGGTGGTGCGGAAAGGCGAGTTTGGCTGGCTGCCCGATGAGCGCGTCGATGAAATCGCCGCCAACCTCAAGGGCAAAGCGATGTCCCTTGAACAGGCCCTGTCGTTGCGCAGCGCCCTGCTGCAGCAGAAGACCGTGTATTCCCACTACAAGATGCAATCGAGGGGCCGTGACCTGCGTGCGGCTTACGACAAAGGCGTATCCATCGTTGAGTTGTCCAAACGCTTCGACTTCCCGCCAATGAACATCTTCCGCACCGTGCTGGCTGAGAAGGGCTGGGGCAAGACGAAAATCAAGGAGTCCTTCAAGGATCCAAAGCGCCTCAAGCAGCGCGAACGTGAAGAGTTCGAAGCCGCCGAAGCA
>NZMM01000064.1 GCA_002694585.1 Methanobacteriota archaeon | reverse complement strand
TGGAGGCGAGCCAGGTGAGCATGAAAATGGCTTGACCGACCGCGATGAACATCCACGTCGTCAGCAAACGCATCTCTTCGTCAAAGGCCTGCGCGGTCAACCAATCGGTGTACGGCATCACGTCACCGAATTCCTTGTAGCACACAAGCAGCAGCAGAAGCACGGTGTAGCCTGAGAAGCCAGCGAAGCAAAACGCCACAAGTTTTCCGCGCACCCCAACCTCGCTGCGAATGTCACGCGGAGGAGCCAGTTGCACCCCAAAGGTACCGCCAAACGACTGCCCACCGAGGAGCAGGTTCCTCGTAAGTTCGAAAATGAAAGCCAANCCCACGATGGCNACGTTGAGCGAGAGNTACAAGGAGAGGACCTGTGGGAGGCTTTTCAGCACCTCCAANTGACCGACGATTTCCATGATNAGATCGATGTTNGAGTAGATGGAGTAACCNATGATGCCTCCGTAATTGAGCATGGCCTCCGTGTTCGCAGGCTCAACGGAAACGACGTAAATCACCGTGACGATGCCGTTCAAGGCCGTCAGTGGCATGGTAAACAGGAAGAGGACAAGAATGACCGCGACCAGACGNTTNACGAANCGTGGTTGTTCGGGATCGATCGCCGTGGTTCGGCCACGGAAGGACCGCCACTTGTTGAGCAACAAAACGTTCCACGAGGCCCCCATGATTCGACCGTAGGCGATGATGGTCGGACCCATGAACACCAGCAATGAGATGGCGATCCACTCGGGCGTNAGTTGGCCNTCAAGTTGAAGGCCNAGNATNACGGTTCCGANCAAGGCCGACAACAACAGNGGCAGCGTTGTNAGACGACTGAGCNTCGANGCCAACCTCGCTTTCACGTTGGATTTTCCAACGCCAATGAGTTGCGCNTTGAGGGTTTCCCAAGGCGATATGACGATGGGCAAGCCGACGAGCAGGGCGATGATGTAGAGGTTCGGTTGATAGAAGGTGTTCGGATCGAACATCAGCTCGGCAATGAGGAGCAAGATTCCGGTCATGCCCATCATGTAGAGGANCGCTCCTCGACTGACNGAACGNTCACTGAGGAGCTCNCGGGCTTCCCCCACCGTCTTTGAAATCCTNTGNACTTCGTACANATCATCGTCGATTTCGAAGGCCACTTGGAGCGACGCAAGTTGGCGCGGCACGAACCAGCGCCACAGCAACAGCGCCGCGACAATGGCGATGCTGAAGGGAATGGCGAGTTCCGCNCTTGGCTCACTCGGCTGGACAATGACCACTTGGGCCGCTGCTGCAGGGAGCAACCAAACCGTGCCCAGCATGANTGCTAGAGCGCGGTTCATGACCANNCGGGGTCAGGACCTGCTCAAGAATCCATCTCCAACATGGCCCCNTTCCGGTGCCGCTTGAGGAAGCGTTCGATGCGGTCAAAGGCCTCGTCCAACACAGCGACGTCGGCCAAGTACACCAACCGCACATGGCCTTGGCCTCGGTCTGGACTGAAACCACTTCCGTGCACCAACAAGACGTGTTCTTCGTGGAGCAAATCCAACACGAACTGCTTGTCGTTTTTGGCCCAAGCATCATCGGTCAAGCGAATGAACATGTAGAACGCTCCACCTGGTGCCTCAACCTCAAGACCGTCGATGGTGGCAATGCGATCAAGGCACCTCTGCCGTTGTGCTTGCACCCGCTCGAGGTAGGGGCCCAACCAAGAGCGGTCTCCCGTCAGTCCCGCCAAGTAGCCGTGTTGGGCCGGCGTTGATGCGCACAGCCGTGANCGAAGCAGGCGCTCNAGCGCCTCCCGGACTGCGCCCAAGGCCCCGGATGGGTCGTGCAGACCGAACCAGCCGATGCGCCANCCTGGCGCAAAGAAGACCTTTGACACGCCGTTCAAGGTCACGACAGGGACGTCGCTTGAACGGCTTGCGACAGAGACATGATGGCCCGTGAAATCCAAACCGTCGTAAATTTCGTCGGCGATGATCATGCACTGAGGCCATGCCTTGACGATGCGNAGGATGGTGTCCACCTCTTCCGGCGTGGCCACGTTCCCTGTCGGGTTGTTGGGGTTGATGAGCACCACAAATCGGACGTGTTCGCTCATTTTTGCCTCGAGGTCGGCGAGGTCAACCTTCCAGCCGTCGTTGGANTCCAGNCGGTATTCGATNGTCGTTGCACCGTACATTTGGGGATAGGCCATGTATGGNGGGTAGTGCGGGCCGGGCGCCAGCACGACATCGCCTTCTTCGAGCACCGCGGCAAACAGCAACTGCAGCGCTTCCGTCACGCCGTGGCAGACGTAGATGTCCTCGGGCCTTGCGGGCCAACCTTTGCTCCGTTCCTCCTCAGCCACCGCTTCGCGCAGCGCAGGAAGGCCGTAGGATGGCGAATATCCGTTCATCCCACGCTGAACGGCCTCAACATAGGCGTCGACCATGTGCCGAGGGGTCGGAAGGCCTGGGTACGCGATNGGNTCGCCGATGTTCAGTTTGATGATTTCATGGCCTTCCGCTTCGAGGGCCGTAGCTGGAACCACCACGTCACGGATGGCATACTCGATGGACAAGGCCCTTGCCGCAGCACGCACCTCATCCTGAGCCATGCTCATGCCTCCATCATCNCNTCCACGTCGAAGCCAGCCAGNGAGAGCACACGCCGGAAGTGGTGCTCTTCCACCGGTTGTATCGACAGACGTTGGCCACGTCGGATCAGAAGCATCCCCTCAAAGGCCGGATCGGACTTGATGGCCTCCAGAGAAACAACCTCTGGACAAGGCGCCACGGGTGCAAGGTCCACCATGCTCCAACGNGGATTTTCGGCGGTGGCTTTGGCGTCGAANTACTTGGAATNNGGATCCAATGCGGTGTGGTCTGGATAGCCCTCGCGAACGACTCGAGCAACACCNGCGACGTGCGGAGGCTTGGTGTTGGAGTGGTAGTAGAGCACGAGATCGCCGACCTTCATCTGGTCGCGCATCATGTTCCTTGCTTGGTAATTCCTTACTCCGTCCCAGTGCGTTTGGCCGTCAGCGACCAGATCATCGTAAGAGTACACGTGGGGCTCGGACTTCATGAGCCAGAGGGACCTCATGTGGCNTGGGGAGTCCCCACGGTCATTGAATCCTCGCTTCACCACGCGTCACCGCTGCGCTCCACGACGACGGCATCGTAGACCACGTCCTCCACCGCAACGGCCTTCCGGCCAAGGCCGAGTTTGTTCGCCAGACCGGAGCGACCACCCACNGTGGTCACACCGGCCTTTTCCAAGGCCACGAAGATGGCAGGCAACAAGACCANGGCTCCAGCAGCAGCNACCCANAAGAGAATCAAAATCACGGTAAGGAAGGGTTTGATTTCTGGAATCGGGATTTGGTANGCCGTCATCATGCCCAAACTTGTGACGGTGGCCGCCTCGGCGAGCGACATACCGGTGCCGACCGCTGCGGTGCGAATCGCCTCAATCCCGCCACCGAGTTCGCGAATGCGGTTCGCGATGTGGATNGAAAAGTCCACACCGACGCCCACAAGGATGGACCCGATCATCACCGTCACCAGCGACAGCGGAACGTCGAGTTGCCACATGACCAACCACTGCAAGGCGACCGTGGCAATCACAGGAGAGGTGGTCAACAACGAATAACGNACATCACGGAACACAATGGCCAGCGTAATGATGGTCAAAACCACGGCGAAACCGAGCGATTGCCATTGCGAGCCGACAATCAACTGGTTCACTTCAATCGCCGTTGCGGCCACGCCGGTGATGTCCTCTGCATACTCGCCCTTNGGACCGGCAAAGGCGGCNGCTTGNATGTTGATTTCATCAACGCTGACGGAGGTGTCCGCCACTGGAATGAAGGGCATGTCCACNAGGATGAGGGTCCGGTCGTAATTCTCGTTGATGAACACCTGCAACGTCTCCTCGGTGATGGAGGCATAGAAGACGTTCAGCAGGAAAATCTGCGATTGGCGATCACCGGGCATGTTGTATTGCGACGGATTGGTCAAGACATCCCAAAACGATGCGTCCGCGATGATCTCTTGATTCAGCAATGCGGTCGCGGTTTCCTTGACTTCATCTGGNATGCCGGGGGTCTCCTCGATGAATTCNGCGATGGGGGCNCCTGTGATGGACACCGCCACACCCGTGGCTTTCATCANGAAAACAATCGACACGGCCGAGGCATTNTCGACCTCGTTGATCTTGGTCTCGAGCACCTCGATTTGTTCGAGNATGGCCGCCGGATCATCGTTGCTGGAATCTTCGTCGTTGATGTTCCCGGTCACGTTTGCATGCACCAAGACCATGCCAACTTGGCCGGCATTGAATTCGTCGCTGTACTGTTTCATTTTGATGACGGAAAGCTCGTCCTCNGGCGCCATCCCAAGCAGGTCAATGTTCTCCTCNACGTTGGCTTGNCCCACCGTCGCAGAAACAAGAATGAACACAAAGAACACCACCANCACCCAACTCGAGCGACGGATTGGAACTTCGACGACGACGTTGAAGGCTGAGAGCGGTGGGTGCTTGGGCTTCTCAAGATCAAGCAGGAGGGTAAGGTTCGGCACCATGAACATGGTCAGGATGTAGACGATCACGATACCACCCGACAGCGCGATGCCAACGGTCTGGATTGGCGCCATCGGTGTGAAGACAAGCGAGACGAAGCCGATCACGGTGGTCACGGCAGACAGGAAGACAGCGCGACCGGTGGAGGACATGGCCGCACGAATCTTCTCTTGCTTCGTACCTGTTTCCTCTGCGTAACGGTTGGTGATGTGAAGACCGTACGAGACACCAAGTGCGAGCAAAATCGGTCCAACGATGATCACGGTCATGGTCACTTCAAAATTCGTCCAACCTAAGATGCCCATCGTCCAAAAGACGGCGCACAGGGTCGGGAGACCTGCAATGCTGACCACCTTGATGCCCTGCAACGGACGGATGCCGGTCAGTCCAGTCTGAAGCAAATCGCAGTGGAAGACGAACAAGCCAAGGGCNACAAGGACGACGGCCATCGGGAAGATGTCCCAAAAGAGCTGGAAGGAAAACTCCGTGACCGCGTTGGTGATGGGAACGGGCCCGGTCANGGTCATGTTCAATCCCAAATCATCCCACGTGCAGAGTCCTGCTTCTGCATTCGGATCTCCGTTTTCGTCGTACAGGCAGGGGCGATTTTTCGTTGAAATCTCGTCCAACTGACCTTGGGTTTCCTCAATGATTTGCTTTGCCGGTTTGTTCTCGGTGACCGCGATGGCCATCACGGCACGATCGAGGAGCGAATCCTCGTCGTTGTCGCACTGCCCACCTGCAAGGGTGCACGGGTTGGTGTTTCGTGCCAGTTTGTCCAAACCAGGCGTCGGTGATCCATCGTCTTCGTACATTTCACGAACGATGAGATCGATGGTGCCCTGCGTNGGAATGGCGCGTGCACCGACGTCGGTCGACGCAAGGATTTCGTTCAAGGCCTGCGCGGCGGTTCTGCTGGCACAGTCGTCCGTGTCCGGAGGGCATGCAGACTCGCCAAGCTCCTCGATGAGGGCCGTGCGGACACGAGGTGCACTGGAATTGACCTCTTTGATGACCGTTGAAAGGGACAAGATGTAGATGACATCGTCGAGTTCGTCGTCTGAAATGTAGGGATTCAGGGTCTCTTCAACGTAGCTGATTTCCTGAAGAATCCGTTGATCGGTGATGTTGTTTTTGTTCGACTCAATGTAAATGACCATCACGTCGGTGGTCCAGTCTTCCTCGACTTTCGCGATGAGCGCACTGACGTCAGACCCGTCAGGCAAGTACACCTCCATGTCCCCGTTGACGTTGAGCGCGGGGTTGTCTGGGTCTCGATCCAGCCCGGTGTTGTCAAGGAAACCTGAGTGCGAAACGAAGAACAGGGTCATGCCGAAGAAGGCGAGGACGGTCAGCANNGGGAAGCGGGTGATGGCCCCAATCGCACCGGTGCGTTGCCATTCACGACGAAGGCTCGANGGAGCCTCCAACATGGCGTCAACCGCGGACTTCGCGTCAAAATTCTTGACTGCNCCGCTCACTTCNGAAGCCCGTCGGGACATCGAAGCGCGGCCTGCACGACGCAANGCAGAAAGCCGACCTTCNGAGGCGACCTCGCCGCCGGTCAACCCNTCGTCCTTGCCCATCCGGTTGTTGGTCCGCCTACGCCGTTTGAAAGTCTGTTGCCGGTGCGTGTCCATTCACGTCAAACACCGATGGGATGGGATGGCTTGAAGAGATGCGACCCGAGGCCACACCGCCCTCTGGGNAAGGTGACCGCGATGCCCACCCCACGACTCAACGAGAAGCGGTGGAGCATCGACCTGGAAAAGCGCATCCAGGAAGAGCACTACAGCGACCCTGACGCCTACAACGCGAGGTATGCCTTCGATGCTCAAAGCGAGCGGGAGCCTTTCGTGATCGANACGCCGCCGCCCTACCCCTCAGGCACGTGGCACATCGGTGCTGTCGCGCAATACTCCATGATTGACGTCATCGCGCGGAGCCAACGCTTGCTTGGCAAGGAAGTCTACTTCCCGTGGGGCGTCGACCGGAACGGCATCAACATCGAATTCACGGTGGAAAAGAACACAAAACGCAAGATGCGAACGTACGACCGCGGTGAGTTCCTGGACCTGTGCGCCTCGACCATTGAAACCTTCACACAAGCCATGCGGACCACCGCAAAGCGCGTTGGCTTGTCCTGTGATTTTGACCGAGAATACCTCACCGATGCCCCAGATTACCGCAGCGTCACTCAGGCCATTTTCATCGATTTGTTCGAACAAGGTGCCGTGATCGAGGACCTACGCCCGAACATCTACGACCCGGTTGAAGGCACGACCATCGCCGATGCCGAAGTTGAGCGTGTCACGCGCAAAACCAAGCTGGTGGACGTCCGCTGGCAGACTAAGGACGGGGAAGAGGTGGTCATCTCGACCACCCGCCCAGAGATGATCTGCGCGTGCGGTGTGGTCGTGGTTCACCCCGACGATGATCGATACCGCAACCTCGTCGGTCAAACCCTCGCCCTGCCCATGCCGACAGACGGTCGTGAAGCCGTGGTCGAAGTACGCACTCACCCCTCGGTGAAAATGGAGTTCGGTTCAGGTGTCCTGATGGTCTGTTCTTTTGGCGATCAAAACGACGTCGCCGTCTTCCGGGAGTTGGGACTGGATCCCTTCCAAGCCATCGACCTTGAAGGTCGCATGACCGCGCTCGCAGGGCCGCTCGCCGGCATGACGGTGCTCGAGGCCCGAGCGGCCGCCATCGAGCATCTGGAATCGACCGGCAACATCGCCAACGTGGTCGAGAAAGATCAGGAGGTTCCCGTCTCGGAGCGCGGGAAAAACCCGGTCGAAATCATCCTGCTGAAGGAATGGTACGTCCGGCAAACGCACATGCAGGACCGATTAAGGGAGCTCGTCGAAGAGGTGGAGTTCCATCCGCCCCGCAACCGCCAATTCTTGCTGGACTGGATGGACAACATCTCCATCGACTGGCCCATTTCCCGACGCCGGTGGTACCACACAGAGATTCCAGTTTGGTATGCGGATTCGGGCACCAAGGTCATCGTTCCGCCAAAGGGAGCCTACGTGCAACCTTGGCGCGAAGACCCACCCTCCGGAAGCCGCGTCCTTGACCGGAATGACCGAACCTTCCTCGGAACGTGGGACGACCTCGCTTCTGAACTCAGCGACGTCGTTGGCGAGGAGAAGGTGTTCGACACGTGGATGGATTCCTCGAATTCCAATCTGTTCGTGAGCGGCCTGCTCGAGGACGACGACCGTTTCGAGCGGTGCTTCCCAACAGCATTGCGTCCTCAAGGGAAGGAGATCGTGCGCACTTGGCTGTACTACACCATGCTCAAGAGCGCGCTTCTGCTTGATCGACCTGCGTTCAAACACGTCTGGATCGACGGTTTGGGCATGGACCCCTGGGGAAGAAAAATGTCGAAATCGCTTGGGAACGGCATCGATGCGGATTCCGTCATCGAGTGTGGTGCCGGTGGCCGAACGGGCAGCTGGCGCATCAAGGGACCCGACGGCTCCGTGGCCCTCAAGGCCAACAAGATTGGAAGCGAATGTTTCCGCTTGTGGAAGGCTTGCGACGCCCAAGTCGGCGATGATTTCCAAATCAATCCAGAGGACATCGAGCAGAAGTACTTCGGCGTGCTGACCAAGGTCTACAACGTCGCGCGCTTCGCCTCGCAGTTTGACGTGCCTGAGGACCTCGAAAGCGCTCCCTCACATCTTGAACCCGAAGACCGCTGGATCCTTGCTGAACACCACAAGGTGATGGCCACGGCGCGTGAGGCTTGGGCGACGTTGGACATCTACACCGCCACGCAAGCCCTGAAGAATTTCCTGACGGGCGTGCTCCCAAGCCACTGGCTTGAGATGGTCAAAACGCGGCTCTACGACGAGGACACCACGGCGGCTTGGGTGCTTCACCGCGTGGTTCGGGACACGCTGACTGCGTTCACGCCGGTCTGCCCCTTCTTCACCCACCACATCACGACCACCGTGTACGGCACCTCGTGCGTGGATGCGAGGGCCTACCCCGCTCACGTCGACGATGGACTTGGCGAAGGGCAGGAGGAAGGCGATGCGTTGCGTCAATTGACCGGTGATTTGACCGCGTTCAANAGCCTGGTTTGGTCGACNAAGCGGGAACAAGGCATCGCGTTGAACCAACCCATCGAGGGCATGNACCTTCCCGGTTCACTCGAGGCCTTCCGACCCGTCCTCACGTCCATGCACCGTCTCGCTTGAGGACGNCTTGAACCGCTCAAGGGTCACNTGGCGCGTTGGAGGGTCCTCCAAATCCCCGAGGCGGAAGCCAACCAAACGGACGGGCCGTTCACGCTCNAGGCTGGTNGCAAACAAGCGCGTGGCGAGGCTCTTGAACACCGAAGGGTCGTCCATGGCCACAGGTATCGAGCGTCGATGCGTGCGCGTTTCAAAGCCCTTGTAGCGCAATTTGACCTCACCCAAGCGCCCGACGACACCCAGTTCAGAGGCGCGTTCCATCACCCGCTGGACCAAGTCAAGAAGGTGCTCGAGGACCTGCTCCTCGTCGTGCTGATCCCGCTCGAACGTGGTCTCTTTTCCNATGGACTTTCGAGAGCGCAAGACGCTCACGTCGTCGCTGGTGCGCTCTTCGACCACCGCCATCAACCAAGCAGCAAACCGTGGTCCAANCATGCGGGCCAAAGCCAACTCACCAAGGCCGTAGGCCTCNTCCACCGTCTGAACGCCCCATTCTTGCATGGTGGTGGCCGTTGCGGGACCGATNCCGGGGATTTCCCGCAACGATCTTCCTTCGAAGAACGCAGAAGCGTCACCTGGCATCAGTCGGAAGAGGCCCTGTGGTTTCCGCTCCTCACTGCTCATTTTCGCCAGAAGACGCGTCGGACCAAGGCCAAAGGAGGCCGTCAGNCCCGTCGCGTCAACAATCTCGCGNTGNAGGCCCTCGCACAGGGCCAAGGCTTTGTCCCAATCGGCCCCNGTGGCCTCGGTCACATCGAGGTACGCTTCATCGATGCTCGCTTGTTCGAAGGGNCCNCCNACCGCGCGGAGNACGGTCATCACACGGCGAGAGGCACGTGCGTAGAGCCGGTGTGATCCNCGCACGTACGTGGCAGGTCCGACTGGCGCTGCGGGACAACGCCTCCACGCTTCGCTGATCGGCATGGCCGAACGNACACCGTAGGCGCGAGCGGCGTAATTGCAGGTGCTGACGATGCCCCGACCGCGCCCGGATTTCGGATCTGCNCCGATGATGAGCGGAACGCTTGGATCCAGTCCACGNTGAAGCGTNTCAACGGCCGCATAGAACGCGTCCAAATCACAGTGGACCAGGATCTTGCCTCCTTCGTCCACGNCCTTGCTTCCGCGTCGAAGGTGTTTGAGGCCTGCGCTTCACTTCCGACGACGGGTCGTCGACAGGCTTCAGCACCCTCTCGGGTGGACNCGAAGGTCCGGTGAAATCATGCATCCAGCACCCACGCTTCGCTCGCATGCCGCAGCTGAATTTCGTCCCCGCCAACCGGGCGTCCACGTGCTGATGGGCGACGGAAGACATGGAAAGCGAGCGCGCCCTGTGGCGGAAGCATGGGTGGCCCTCGCCTTGGCCAGCGGCCACGTGGTTCACTGGATCGACGGAGCATGCCGGCTTGATCCTGGTCGGTTCTCGCCCTGGCTNGCGCAGCTGGGTGTCGGACCGCGTGCCCTTCGTTCATTGCGTGTGGCGCGAGGNTTCACCGCGCACCAGTGTGCGGCCATGGTGGCCCGACTTCCCAACGAGGTTCNGAGCAGCGGTTCACGGCTCGTCGTGGTCGATGCTCCCATGGCCATGTTCGACGACGATGAACTCCGTGCACGCGAACGACGCGACATGGTGCGCCACCTCTGCGGTGATCTGGAACAGACGGTNCACGCCAACGCCACCACNGTCGTCGTGATCCATGGCCGTCATGGGCCCAAGGCCCACCGNTGGCGAACGCAACGGCTGGCCCACATGGCTCGCAGCCTCGTGGAGGTGAGCGCAGGACGCGATGGAAGGTTGAGGATTCGACGCGGGCAAGCGCCGTGGCGTCTCCTCCAACCGCTTCGGTCACGGCACGTTTCGGACCACCGGCAACCGACCTTGGCCGAGTGGTCGCCGGAGCGGCTCCAAGTCCCAACCGAAAGGAGCGAGCAGCGACCATGCCGCACGGTCGAGGCGACGGACGTGAACGTCGAGGGCAGGACGGAAGCGTGTTGAGGANCCATCGTCCAACTCGGCCGCCAGCAGGACACCGTCTTCGTTGCCCTCGACCTCCACAAAACGCAGCCTTGACCCAAGAGCAACCGGCCATCCCAAGCGGGAGGAACGGGTCATGGCGCGCTGCAACACCGTGTTGACGGTGCGCTCCTCCAGACCTCGCTCGACCCGCTGGGCAACGAGCAGATCGACCAAGGGGACGCGACCGCTCATCAACGACGTCCGGGCACGGTCGTGAGCCTCAAGCAGCAGCGCTTCAAGNGCTTCCACGTCCACCCCATGGGTCAGCACATGGTGGCGCAAAGCCTCCANCGTCTCCTTTTGGAAGCGCTTGACGAACGGACTCGTCGAGTGTTGCCTCGCCTCGATGCCGCGAACCTTGACCCCGTCGAGGCCGCAGCCCCAATACTTCGTCAACGCGCCTGCGCCGTCGGAGCGACGAGGGAGGATGGCCAACACGGGGTAACGCCCTTCGACTTCGAGAGGAATGCCGGTCGTGGCTCCGAGGCGGTCCGCCAAACGTTGCGCCGCCANCGCCCGCTCGTCGTTAGAACGCCCTGANACATCGGTGATCCACAAACTGTCGACGATGCCGTGGACCACGTCCCATCCATCGGCTCGGGCCGCTTCGATGCCTTCCAGCATGACTTCGNGAGCCCATGCACAAATCGCTTCGTGCGCCTCGATGCGTCCGAAGCGGGCGTTTCGGTAACCGGTGTATCCGAAACAAGTCACNAGCAGCCACTTCAGGGCCAATTGACGCCGGTCTGCATCGTCGCGAGGCCCGGTCCGTTGAGCCTTGAGTTCGGAACGACGGCGGATGAGGGGGGCCACGACCCGGCCAAGCAAACCGTGGTGCTGAAGGCACGTGTGCAGCTCAAGTCCGGGAACGCTCAACGCCGCTGGCGATGAACCTGGAGCAGGATTGAGCCGCTGACTGACATCACGCTTCCGAAACCANCGCTTCGCTTCGTCGGGGTCAAGCGGGACGAACGAGGTTTGACCGCTGCCTGCACAACAGGTGCATCCAAGGGTCTCAGGGGAGATGTTTCGCGTGGCGATGAGGCTTGGGAAGAGGCTGGCAAAATCCAGCTCAAACACGTCCACGTGAAGCCCTGGCCTTGGATCGAGGTGCAGACCACCGCGATCGGCGTGCAACAGTTCCCATCCCGTCGTGGTGTCCTCGGGNCGGTTCTTCCGCCACGGAATCAACACTCCGTCTTGCATGGCCGTGCGCACCTGAATCGCGCTGATGACCGCGCCCGGGGAACGCCGAGCCACCGCATCGAGGGGGCGNCCGGAGGCTTGCGACAATTCGATCAGNCCAGGCAACCCTGCTTCACGTCCGAGGAAACTCGTGGCCAAGTCGATGTGCACACGGCCCTCNAGCCGGTGGTGCCCACCTCGACGCAACAAGCGACCGTACGACCGAACGGTGGTGCGTCGCGTGGGCGTCGGCAGGACAGACGATGACCTCCCAAGACGGAGATGAACGCCCCATGCCTCGGCCCGCTGGCGCAGNGCAGGCAGCAGGTGGGCATCGCCCCCTTCCGTCAGCACAACGTCTGGATCATGGCGATCGAAGGCCTCCATCAAGCGCTCCAATCCGTCTGGACCCGCGAGNGGGAGCACGTCGCTTGGCCCAACGGCCTCCAAACCGACGGCCTCGACCGGCGTCAAACGCACCGCCAACAAGCGTCCATCGTGCAACGGACCGTCCCATTCAGCCTCCATGCGAAGGGCGCGCACGTCGTCCATGACGTCCGAAAAGGGACGTGGCGTGAGGGCATCCTCGACGACCTGCACGCCTCCGAAGAGCTCGACACCNTGCGAGGTCAGCCATGCTTGCACCGGATCGACGTCAACCGACAGCAAGGTGTGGTGACGATGGAGNCCACGGTCGTCGATGGTGCGGGCCAGACGAAGGCGGTCGCGTGGACGGTGAAGCGTCACCTCAAGCACCGGGTGCATGGGACCGCCGAGCGCCACGGGAGCCTCGATGGCGTCGTTCGAAAGGACGCCATGATGCANCCGAACTTCGGGCTGATCCAGCCAGACCTGAAGCGCTCGGAGCCGTTCAGGNGCGGCCGTGATGTGGAGCAAGCAAGGGGTGACAAAACGCAACGCGCGAGCNGGTCCCTGCTCTTGGCGCACCCATGCCGTGAGCACGCCCGTGCCTTCGTCNTGCACGTCGAGCAACCAACTAGGCCGCATCCCGNCCCTCCAAGGCATCTTCCAAGGAACGAAGACGGACCCAAGCTTCGAGCAGGGCCGTCAGGAGCAAAGGCGTCCAAGGGTCATGGGCAGGAAGCATACCGGCAACNCCNCGGCGCTGCCGCAAATGCGCAAGCAGGTCATCGAACACCGCCTGTTCATCATGGGGCAGCAAACGGCGGTACGGGGCCAAGGCTTGCAATTCTTGATCGACACGCACGCGCCACGTTGGTACACTCCGTCCCATACCGCGGCCATGCCATCCGGNATGGAGGAGGCAACGGAGGGAGGGGGGCCTGAAGGTGAAGTGATCAGAGCACGTCGCGGTTCACAACGGTCGGGCAAGCACCGGTGTGAAGCGTTTCAAGCACCGCGGACGCGATGTCCATCCCGACGCGCCGTTGGGCCTCGTGCGTGGACGCGCCGATGTGTGGTGTGCCGCTAAAGCGGGCGTGTTCAACCAGCGGATGACCTGCGCCAACCGGTTCTTCNTCGAACACATCGAGGGCCAAGCTCGAGAGCGTCCCGTTGCCCAGCGCCTCGGATGCAGCAGACTCATCGACCAGACCACCGCGGGCACAGTTGACCAAATGAGCCCCGCAGGNCACCCCGTCCGCACCGGTCTGGGGCATCAGGTTCAGCCGACGGGCATCGACCATGTGATGGGTTTCCGGCGTAAGGCCGCAATGCAGGCTGATGTGGGTGCATGAGCGGAACAAATCGTCCAGTTCAGCATGNAGGGTGGTGGCAGGCGCGATGTCCACGCCGTCGGGAAGATAGGGGTCGTACGCGTGCACNTCCATGCCCAAGGCCACGGCCACGGCAGCCACGCCGCGNGCGATGCGACCGTAGCCGACCAAACCGAGCCGTTTGCCGGACAATTCGGTGCCCTTCGCGTTCTTTTTGATCCAACGACCTTCCCGCATGGCGCGGTCAGANGGGCCGAGGAACCGGACGGAGCCAAGCAAGTGGGCCATNGTCAATTCCACCACGGAGTGGGTTGACGCACGCGGAGCNTTGACNACGCGAACGCCAGCGGCTGTCGCGGCCTCCAGGTCGATGTTGTCCACGCCCACTCCCGCACGGCCCACGACCTTCAGATCCGGTAAGGANGCCAGNACGTCAGCGGTCACCTTGGTGCGGCTTCGCACAATGAGCGCCGTGATGGGACCTCCGCCGTCGGAGCCGAGCGATTCGGGTTCAAGCTCGGCCACCTCACCACCTGATTCGGCCCGAAGTTTGGCGATGGCGTCAGGGTGCAAGCCGTCCGTGATGGCGATGCGCATGGTGGTGGCCTATTCCGACGGAACAAGAAGGTTGCATCCGATGCATTCAGAGGGAGAAGGGTTGTGAGCGCCACGTGGNCACNGAGCCGGGCATCGANGCCCTCGCTTCCGCACTGGGCATTTTGCTCATCCCGGTGCTCCTNGCGCTTCCACTTCGCATCGCNTGGCAACTTCGAGTNGGNTCNTCCATCGACAACATGAGCTACCGTGCCGACGTACGTCGNATTNTGCACGCNGGNATGCCGTTGGAAGCCTTCCGNGTGGCCCTTAACGACCGNGCCAGGGAGGCGGGCATCAGCCCACAACGTCAGCGGCTTCTCGAAGCGGACACGATCTACCCCCTNGGGCTCGGCCATTTCATCCTCCTTCCCGCCTTGTTCGTCTTCCCGATTGCGCTCCTGCTTGCTGCACCGGTCATCCTGCTGGCNTTCCCCGTGTTCATGGCCACGGAATTCCTGCTCATCCGGCGCAACCTTCTGGCCGCGGCGCTGAACGTCTTGCGCCGAGTCACCAATTGGCAAATCATCCACATTCCACGCACCTTGGACACCGGTGAGGTATCGCGAGAACACGTGATGGAACTCTCGCACCACCTGCGCCACTTCCAACGTGCGCCACGCCTTGCCTTCTTGGGCCTCTTCGCGTGGCTGGTCGTGCTCTGGACCTTCCGCATCGATTCAACCGGCATCCAAGCGCTCCTTGCGATCCTGCTGTACGTGGTGCTGCTCGCGCTGGTTGGCGTGCTCGGGGCGGCGTTCGAGACGGACCTCGTCTTCGCCGACCCGGCCAACGCTTCCCTGACGCCCATCGACCTGTGGCTTGATTCGCTGCTGAAACCCGTGGTCGGATTCGGGTTGGTGCTCCTGCTGGTCCGGGCCATGATGGAGGAAACGCGAAACGGCAATCCTGTGCTCTTCTCCGCGGTGGTCATTGCCGTCCTCTACGGTGCGGCCTTGGTGGGATTCGCCTACCAGTGGGGCTATGCTCTGGTCCGAGGGAANTCGGTCCGGGACGTGTTTGAAACCCAAGCGATGGACCAATTCGCCCCGCTGATTTCCTACGACCTGACACGCGCTGAGGGGCGTCTGGTGTTTGGCGCAAAAATGTCGATGGCCGAACGCAAGGAGCAGAGCAAAGAATTGGTCAGCGGCGGNATGTCCTTNGCCGATCTTGAGGCTTTACCGCGNTCGGAGACAGGCGGTGAAATCCCCAAGCGGCCGTCCATTTGAGAAAAGAACCANCCGGNGTTCNTAACGGCGACATCAAGAGGNGTCTCTCACNTTNGTTGCACATGACNAACCGGCTCAAGCCAGGGGACGTTGCTCCTNCCTTCTCNCTACCNTCATTGGATGGACGAAACATCTCCTTGGANGAATTCCNCGGCCNNAGGGTCATTTTCACGTTTTTNNGNTTCGCNTCCTGCCCTTTTTGCAACATCCGCATTGATCGNCTCATCAAGCGATGGAATGAGTTTCCAGATGACGCGGTGATGGTCGGTGTGTTCGACGCCAACATCGAGGAGCTAAGGAAACGTATGGGTCGTCGAGAAGTCCCATTTTTACTCGTGGCTGACGAAACCTACGAGCACTTTGAGCGGCATGGTGTGGTCAAATCCTTCGGCCGGTTCATGTGGGGCGCCATGCGCTCTCCTTTGACGTTCATGGCCGCGACGCTGAAGGGGTATTTCCCTCGAACATTGTCGCCGTCGCGGATGGCGACGATTCCGGTCGATGTGCTGATCGACGAAGAAGGGCGCGTGGTGGAGGCCCACTACTGCAAAGACACGGTGGACCACATCCCAATCGACAGGATGATTGCTTTCGCCCGGGGCGAATGAGCCCGCCATCAATCAATCCTCTATGATGGATGAATCAAAACTTCGCAAGCGCTGTTGCGACGCATCATCGCCCTTCAATCCTCAAGGACCGCGTCCAGAGGGTCGTCGCTCTTGAGCAGGATTGGCGTATCGATACGTGCGTTCCTGACCAGGGTGCTGACGCCAAGGGCCAGCAAAATGACCAGCATCAGGGCCACGAAACTGGAACCCGTGTAGGTGATGATCAGGTCGACGAGGGCACCAAAGAAGCCCACCTCCTCCTCGCTGATCGCTTCTTCGATGAGTCCGTCGGCCAGAGCGGCGACGGCGGCTTGGTCGAACACGCCGCGCGTGAACGTCAACCGTCCGTCCATCTCCGAGGTGTAACCTGAAGACGGAGACGTCGGATCAAGGTCGGAGTAACTTCCGGGGCGTTGATCGAAGGCGATGTCCCGTGGCTCGCTCAAGTCAAGGGTGAGCACCACATCAACCGTGTACGGCACGCTGGATTCGAAGAACTCTGAATCTTGCACGGCGCCCCAGACGGTGACGGCTTGGCCTTCAACGTCAAACTCCGTCCATGTGCCCCAATCGGCGGGGTCCACATCGAGGGTGTAGATCCACGTGTCGCTTTCCCGGGTGCCTACGCCTTCGTCGTTGGTCCCGTCCTCGCCCATGTCGATACGAAGTTGCAGGGCTCCGACCTGACCGGTGTCAAGTTCGTATTCGGTCGGTGTGAAGTACGCCTCGAGGGTGGTCGTCCCGTTGGGGATGAACATGTGGTGGGCATCGTTGGTGGTGTACACACCAAACAACCCTCCGGGGCCGTTGTTGAAATGGTTCCAATCGCCCTTCCACTGGTGCCTGACGCGGTCCGTGTTGACCGGGATGGTCCGCTCGCCCAGCATCACGTCGCTGATTTCTGCCGCGTCCCAAACCGTGAACTCAG
>NZMM01000063.1 GCA_002694585.1 Methanobacteriota archaeon | reverse complement strand
TCAGGATGACGGAACAAGAGCAGCCGCTCGATTTCGAACCTCCGCTGGCTCGGCAGGCCCATCGTGAACGGGACCGGATGGACTTCCACGGTGCTGCGCGACCATCCTTCTCGCGTGACCAGATGCTGCAGCCAAGGACCAAGGTCGGAGGACGCGAGGTCAACAAAGAGGAAGGACGCAAGGCGTGGGTCCAGTCCTTGCTCCTGCAACAGAGGCGCCTCGGCCCGCGGACGATGGAAGATGGAGATGACGGGTTGACCGTGTTCCACCATGTCGCCGTGCATCTCGTACAACTTGCGCTCCTTGCGAGGCATCATCATGAGCACGCGGGTTCGGCTTGCGGCCGCATCCCAAATGACCCCCCACCGNGATGNGGCTTCGGCAAGCAGCTGNCCAATGGTCGCGTCGGGAATCATCGCCGTTACGCCCATGCTTCCACCAAGGGGTCAACACACCTCGGGGTTTGAAGGGATTCCGACGGTCAGGACCACTGCGTTGAAGCCAATTCGGCCAACAGGACCAGGCCACCCGCAGCTCCGCGCACGGTGTTGTGGGACAGCGAGCGAAGACGGACATGACGTGGACCGTCCACGCTCACATCACCGACCACCGTGGCCATGCCGGCTTGCAGGTCGGTGGCCAGATCGACGTTCGTCGGGAAGGAGAGACCATCAGCCCAGAGGTGCCGCTCGCGGTCGACCGGCCCTTCCACCCGCATCATTGGTTTCTGTGGCGCAGAAGGCAAGCCTGCNGCGTCAGGGTGGGTCGCGAAGGCATCCAATGCGGCCTGAACCTCGGGGAGCGTCACATCACTCGCCAATTCAAACACCACGTCGATGATGTGCCCGTCGGCCTCATCCACGCGCTGGCAGCGCATCTGTCCGTCAACGGTCGAAGGGTGGACCGTTCCCTCGTGGAGATCACCCGCGATCCAGGTCAATTCCCCCATCGTCTTCTCCGCTTCGCCGGGGATGTCGAAGGAAAACGGGACCTCACCACGGAGCAATCCGTAGCCGGCACCGGAGCGCGCTTGCTCGCTGGTGGCCGTGTAANTGCGCACCCCGAAGGCCCGNTGGAGGGCAAGGTAAGGCATCAGCAGCGGAATGAGCGTGCANTTCGTGGCACAGGCGTGCANCACNGANCCCTCTGGTCGGGTCTGNAGGTGATNCGGGTTNACNTCGGCGACNACCAGTGGAATGCCGGTGCGTCGCCGGTAGGCGCTNGCGTTGGAACANACCTGAATCCCNCCGTCCACNAGNCGGGGCTCGAGCGCNAGGGCNACGTCGGANGGCACCGCNGAAAAGGCCCANGAGACNCCAAGGTCACGCAAGTGCTCCACAAGGCCAGGATCCTGAACATCCAAGACCGGCGGNAGGTCNAGCGAAGGAGCTNGGCCTTCGAGGCCCCAAGGCAACTCANNNGGGTTCATGCCAGCCGTGCGCTGNGACCCCGCCAAGGCACGCAGGCTGAACATNGGNTGGTTNGCCAAACGCTGTTGNAGGCGCTGGCCGACCAGGCCNGACGCTCCGAGGACAACCGCGCCGCGCATCGTGAACACCGTCCTGTANTCTCGGTCACGCCATGGCGCATCAAAGGTGCGTTTTCCTCGCTTCCATCACCCGACGCACGACGAGTTTTCTGAGGATGCGCACGCCATCGAGGATGGACGTCAACTTCGCTTCGCCCTTGCGCGCTCGGTANGGGATGCGCACCCANGTCGGCGCATGNCCCATCGCCGCCAGCGACGCGAAGAGTTCCGCCTCAAGTTCGAAGCCCATGCTGTTCAANCGCAAACCTTCGACGACGCTCCTGCGCATGACCCAACACCCTGAACACACGTCTGCTGCATCGGTCCGATGCACTGCGGAAGCCACCGCACTGAGGAAGCGGTTACCGAGGAAATTCAGGCGATTCATCGAAGCAGCATCCAATGGGCCTCGGAGGCGATCGCCGACCAGCACAGGATGCTGATCGAGCAGCGGCAGCACGTCCACCAAGGCATCGACGGCATAGGTGCCGTCCGCATCGATCATCGCAAGGGCGTCCCAAGGGCCAGCGAGAAAGACGTCGATGGCGGTCCGGATGGCCGCGCCCTTGCCGCGTCCACGCTGTTGAAGCACGTGAACACCTGCTGCCTGAGCCAGATCCACCGTGGCGTCTTCGCTCCGCCCGTCCACCACGACGACGTCGAAGTGTTCGTGCTGGCGGAGCGCGTCCTCCAACACGCCTTGCACCCCTGCCTCCTCGTTGAGGGTCGGCAGCACCAGCAGGGCCCGCATGCGCTGCGGTTTGCGGACCTCATGTTGATGCTTTGGCCGTGGGAAGATGGAAGGTCAAGGCGTGAAGCCTCAGCCCGTCAACACCGACCAGACGATCGCTTCGACCGGAAGCACCAGCGGGGTCCAACCATGGCTTCGCGTTCCCCTCCAAGGTCACATTCAGGTCGTTGGCGGNCANTCCTACACCACACAGACGGTCGTGCCCAGCAGGACCCGCAAGGTCCGCCGACCACGAACCAAGGTCAACGGCGCCTGAAGCCAGTGGTCCGATGCGTTCGATGTGNAGGCACACCAGCACAGGCTCATCNTGCACGGCGGCNGGCNGGGTAAAGGNCANCGTGGAGGAAGCCGGTGCGTCAATCACCGCACGACTCGAACCGAGCCCATGCGGATCGGACCACCGCTGTTCAATCCAGGGATCGGGACGCATGGNGCATGAACCGGCACAGGACGCCTCGGTCAGCACAGCCGCNCCGAGAAAGCCGTCCACAGGTTGCTCGCGAAGGGCCCACGCCCGGCTACCGGAGACCNNGTGGACCTCCTCCCACCACGGCGAGCGCTCCAAGACCCAACCAAGCGCNCCAAGCGGGCTGGAAATGGCCCATTTCACGCCAAGGTCCTCGAGGGTGGCCACGTCATCGGTCAACACCGCCTGCGTCGCCCGCTCATGGAGCGTTGTCGGGCCGTCATGCGCTCCGAGGTCAACCCCGACCGTGAGGTTGAGTCCAGCGATGGCCATCGCTTCACCCCATGGTGCCTGCTCGGCGTAGACCACGTCCTCGCCGGACAAGGTGCGGAGGTGTTCGGCCACCTCGATGTCCCCTGGAGCCAAAGCAAGGGTCTCCTCGTGGACCCACAAGCGGACCATGGCGCCCGTGGCCGCCAAGCTCCCGATCACGACCACGAGGACCAAGCCCAACGCGACTGGACGCGCAGGACAAGGGTCGCCTTCGACCACGAAGAAATTCGGCGATGCCTCGGCACCACGAAGCGCGGTGGAATCCGACCACCAGAGCGCCACCAAGGCGACGGCGGGCAGGTGGAAGGCGTACATGCCCATGGCGTAGAGCCCAGAACCGAGGTTGGTTAGGGCAGCACCTCGGGCGTCATCAGGAAGCAATTGGACCAAACTGAGGCCCCACGTCAGCAGCAGCCACATCACCAGCAGGCGAGATTCCCAGTAACCGCGAAGGCGCCAGCCGGCCCACGCCGCGAAGAAGAGCAGTGGACTTCCGTACGCCAGCATCGGCCAACCGCCTTGCCATCCATCCTCGGCAAAGGGCGCATCCAAACGCACGTCCTGACTGAGCATGGCCACGCCTACGAGCAACAGAACGAGGCCGACCATGACCCCGATGTCCAGGCGAAACCGATCCAGGGGGCCCTTGGCCAGGCCATGTGCGGCCACGTCAGCCACCAGCAAGAGCAACAGCAAGAGCGCCCCAACCGGATGCAAGAAGGCGCTCGCGACGGCGCTAAGCAACAGGATCAGGCGCTTTTCCGAACGGGGGCCTTCGACCTCCAGCATCCTTCCAAGGTTGAACGGAATCAAGGCGAGGGAGAGCACGGTCGGCCAACCGCTGTCCAGAACTTTGGAGAAGACCCCCACGGCGAGCATCATGGCAAGGATGCCCTCGCCGCCAGCACCGTGGCGATCCAAGGCCGAACACATGCCAAGCAGCAAGGCCACGAGGCTGAATTGACCAACGGCAAGGCCGACGCTTTGCAACGGCAACCCGGTGATGTCCGCAAGAAAAGCCAGCATGGCGGGCAAGCCCGGAGGGTAGAGCCAGCTGTGCCCCGAGGCCGACTCAAAGGCGCCTCGTTCCGAAAGATGATGCGCCAGCGCGGTGAAACCGACCCAGTCCACGCCCTGTGGCNTGTCNGCGACCAGCACAGGCAGCAGGGCAAGCAGCGCGATNAGGCCNCCAAGCCACATCCGAGGCTGNGCACGCTGGGCGCGGAACCAAGCATCACGTTCCGAAACCGAAGGTGATGGAGCACGACGGAGCGTCAGAAGGCCCCAAACTTGGAGCAACACGGTTACGAGGATGGCGNCCNAGAACGACCAGACACCGAGCAACACCAACGCACCGAAGGCGATGGCAAGCGCGGCCAAGCCGAGCGCGGGAGCAGCACACCAGCGCTGCACGCGGTCACCTTGGGGATGCAGTGAAGTGGCCAATCCGAGGCCGGGAAGCACGGTCAACAGGCTNAGGGCGAGCAAAGCCTGCATGCATGNGCCTCGGGCGGAAGGTGGTTGAGCCTTGCCGACGAAGACCTATGACGCTGGACCGACTCGAACCCGCATGGACGACTGGCCCTTTCATGCCGTGATGCCCATGCCGGGCGGATACTGGGTGCTCGACCTGACGCGTCCGCCCGTCGAAGGGTGGGAGGCACCGTTCCCCTTCACGGTCGGGCGCTACGATGAAATTCGACCGTGGATGTACAGNACTCCCCTGTTCGGAGGAACGCGCAACGTACACATCGGACTGGACCTCGGCGGTCCTGAAGGCACACCTGTGCACGCCTTCACCGACGGGCGCATCCATGCGGTTGGCTTCGAGGAAGCCGATGGGGGCTATGGGTCGACCGTCGTGACGGTCCACGACGTCTCGCTTCCGGCCGACGCGCGCCACCCTTGGGCGGGAAGCACGCGACGTCTTTGGGCCCTTCACGGACATCTTTCTCGTGTTGATTTGGAGCGTTGGAAGGTCGGAGACAGCGTGGCAGCAGGCGANGTGATCGGTCATCTCGGCGGTCCGCACGAAAACGGCGGTTGGGCTCCGCATGTGCACCTTCAGTTGGCCCTGGATGCGCCGGATGGCATCAACATGGATGGGGTGGTGGCTCCAGAAGACCGTGAGAGGGCGCTTGAACGCCACCCTGATCCACGCTTGGTCGTGGGTCCGTTGTACTGACCGGTCAACTGTGCTCCGCCAGATGAGCCTTCAGCGATGAAATGGGCCCGATGCTCGTCGGGTCTTTGCCGGCGTGCACCGCCAAGGTCACCGAAATCCAATCCATCACAATGGAGTGGTACAGCATGACTTCAAGCAGGCTTCCGCCTTCTCCTACGAGTTGCCACGCCGCTTCCGTTTCGAGGTGCTGGACCATCCACCCGATGCGGGAGCGAACCTCCGGCTGAAGACCACGCCAGGTCAACAACAACACGGCTTGATCGGCCACCGTCGGATCGGNAACGTCTCCNGTGCCACCCCANGCCACCACTTCGTTGTGATTCATTTCGGGCACCACGCCAACCCGTGCGAAGCGACCTGAATTCTCGTTCAACTGATTCTTGAAGCGGGTCAGCACGGGCGCGAGTTCGGTCGGGCCAAGCAAGGCCACAGACCGTTCCAGCAACGCCTCGGACAAGGCTTCGACGCCGCCCTCGTCGCCGTCGCGCGGGTCGTGGCGTTGGGAGGCGAGGCGCAGCCGCTGGAGCATGCCTGCATCGTCTTGGCCGGCAGGAAGGAGCCCAAGGGAGCGCATGAGCGCCACCTGTCGACCGAAGATGTGACCGAAGGCGGAACGCGGGGGTTGACCGCCCGGTGCACCGACGAGGTGGACGTGTGCGTGGGTTTCTGCCAAGCCTGCAAGTTCGCCTCCAGTGGCCACCACGACGACGGTCAANCCACGTTCAATGGCCGTGCGCGTGGCGCTCAAGGTTTCGGCGGTGTTGCCGGAGTAGGACGTTGCGAGGACCAGCCATTCTGCACTGACCCAGCCCGGCAACGCAGCATCTGCGTGCGANAGCACGGGAATNGNCCCGTCATGGTCGGCCAGNCTGGAGAGGAAGGACCCGCCTGCCGCCGAACCTCCCATGCCAAGGCACAGGACACCGGNCCAGGTGCGGGTACGAAGCTCCGCCAACCACGGACAGGTCCGATCATCAACNGCAACAAGGGCAGCCTCAAGATCATCCACAAAGCGGCTGACGTGGCCGAACATGTCCTCGCTGTCAAGCGCATGGATGCGNGCAGCAAGNGAGAGCGGACCNTCCACCATGCCTCGGCTGTGCCCTCTNGACCTCATGGACCCTTCGTCAGCAGGTCGCGGTCATGGNCCACTCGGGGCAANGCGAGCCATTCGCCTTCGATGCGGGCCAAAACCAAGCGGGACCCNATCTCGTGGTCCCAGGGCAGGGCGACGGCCTCGACCTTCCATGTCATGGGGTCGAGAATTTCTGCCGCGCTGGAATCCTCAGACAANACGTCGACNGCGGTCAATTCTCGGTGCCGGGCGAGGACCACGGCGTGTTCCAAATCACGCCAGGANGCTCCGGTNCGCTCGTGACGGTGCACGCGTTCAAGGATCACGCCGTCCTTNGTCCACGAGGTCGGCCGCCACATGGCATCGCGCCAGCGGATCACGTCNCCGAGGCCGTAGCCCGGCATCCGGTACAGCAAGGTGAGTCGGGTGACGTCAACGCCGTCTTTCCGTCCAACGGTNGAATTGGTCTCGATGGTCTGTCCACCGTGNTTTTGNACCAGATGGCGGCCCCANGCGCGGGCGAGGCCCTTCGAGCCGAGCACCACATCGTATCCGCCCTGCACGGGGCCNTCCTTGGTGATGAAGAACATCGGGTCCTCGGGCATGTCCCCAATCACGACGTCCAGCGTGCCTCGGAGGGTCGTAAGCTCCTCCTCATCGAGGCGACGGCCGCTTGAACGCAGTTGGACGGTCGCCTCGAAGTAATTCCCTGCGCGGCGTGTGCACGTCAGGCACACGCCATTGCTCATGCGAGCCCGCACCGTGCGTTCCTCGGTNTACAGGAGATNGTCGATGACACCCTCGGCTTGGACGTGAAGGAGGGTGTGACGGTCGGTGATCGGTTGTGCCATCATNCCAATCGCGATGTCTTCAGCGTCCTCGTGGAAGNTGACGTGACGCTGCACCAAGTCGTCCATGAGCGCNTCGTCCTCNATGAAGGTCCAGCGGCCCTCGACTTCCGTCGCTCCGCACCTGGCGCACCGGGTCCACGGGATGTTGTCCGGCGCTCGCATCAGCGTGGTTCGCTCCCGCGAGCAGGACTCGCACATNCCGTCGGTGAACAGGGGTGGCGAGGCTCCACATACGAGGCAAAAGGCCCCGCCAAGGTCCACCGCCATGCGTGGTCGGTCAGCGCGTCTCCCTTCAGGCTAGCGCTCGTCGTCGGCCACCGTGTCCACATTGCCGTCGTTCAATCCAAGCGCCGCTTCTGTTGANGCCAAGCGNCGCTCNATGTCACGGGCACGGGACATGACNGTCCACGTCCAGACCCCCAACGCGACCAACATCCCAAGATAGCCGAGCGCGAGCGCCGTCATCCCGTTCATTCCGTCACCTCCGCGTCGAGTTTGCCCTGCAGGCGGTCAAGCCGCTGTTCGAGCGAGGTCAGATGAACGCTTTCCATGAGATGACCGACGATCAGCACGGTGAACGAGAGGGCGGCAAACCCGAGCAGCGCGCCCATTTCGGGGGCGAGTGAGCCGCCCCCATCGCCCGAGGCGATGACCGGTCCGGGATGGCGGATCTGCCAAATGCGCGTAGCGATGTAGGTGAACGGAACCAGCACAAACCCNAACAGCCCCGCCGTGGCAAANGTGTCTCGNGACTCGACCCCATCGGGCTGCGCCCGTCGACCNAGGACCAACACCAGCGCCAGGAGGGTCAACAACGCGAAGCTGTTCAAGCGGACGTCGGTCCAATCCCAAGGNACACCCCACTCGGCGGCACCCCACAGGCAGCCGGACCACACGGCCATCAGNCCCGTGGCCAGCCCGGCCTCNCTTCCCGCCACGTGCAGACGCCAGCCNAGGGCTGANCGTCGCATGAACCAAAGTGCNGAACCAACGAAGAGCACGCCAAAGGCGATCATGGCCATCCATGCGCTNGGCACGTGCCAGTAAAACAGACGCTGAGCCTCCGGGGACTCGAAGGCGTCGTTTGGCACGCTCGGCACCCAGAGGAACGCCAACCCGAGCGCTGCGCTGGCGCCAAGGTAACCGATGGCCAAGCACACGCGTCCTGTGCGCTTGCCCATGTNGNTCCNCCGTGCCAGTTGGCTTTGAACCATGTTCATGCAAGCAAGTCCAAGAGCAGCCCAAATGGGAGGACGAGGAGCGGCATCATCAATCGAAGGTGAAGGGCCTCAGGCCGGGCCAGCCTCAACCCAAGCGAATCTGCAGCNGCGACGCACTGACTGAGCAGGAGCGCCACGACCGCACCTGCACCGGCCACGTCCATCGTCACGGGGACGTCGAGCAAGAGCCCCATCACCAGAGGGGAGATGNCCCCCAGCAGGAGCGGAGTGAGCGGGTCGCGTGGCCGGAGGCCGAGGGCGGACAAGCGATGGAAGGCGCGGTCTCTCCTCAAGGTCAACAAGGCCGCATCACCTGCGGAACCGGCCACAAATGAGGGCATGAGCAGGAGGCCAAGCACCGCGGTGGGAGGCAGAGTGGCCACGCTTGAAGCGTCGAAGAGGAGGGTGGCCAACGCCAGGGTCATCAGCACGCCAAGCACGGCACCAGAGAGTGGTGTGCCCCCGGACCACGCGTATCTACGACCNAGCCCCCANGGGGAAGGCCGCGNGGCGTTTCCGGTCAANTCCGGCCACGTCATCTCGGCGTTTTGTGCCGTGCCGTCTTGATCGATGGGTTGGAGTTGGCCTTCGTTCAAGGCGTAGGCCTGGTCGGCGAGCGGGAAGCGTTCAGGGTGATGCGTGCCGATGAGCACCGTCGCTCCTCGGGCCATGACCTCAGCCACCAAGGCGACGGTGGCGATGCGGCCACGTTCGTCGAGGGCCGCCATGGGCTCGTCAAGGACGAGGAGGCTTTCGCGGCCATGGACCAACCCCGGAAGCAAGGCGCCGAGCACGCAGACTTTCCGNCGCTGACCCTCGGAGAGTGAAAGCATGCGATCGTCCAGACGGTGACGCAAATCCATGCGCTGGGCCAATTCGGCGAGNGCCTCGTCGTGCACGTNCACGCCTGCGGACGATGCACACACCTGCAANTGGTGCCGNACACTCTGGTCGCGCACGCTGCCATCGGTCTGCAACAAGACGCCGAGGGGAAGNTGTGGACGGCGTGCGCGCCTCCCCTCCGCATCNCGGACCACCTTGGATTGCGCNAGAACGGCCCCNTCNTCNAGCGGATGCAAGCCNAGAAGCGCCTCGATAAGGGTGGACTTCCCAGTACCGTTCTCACCGAGCAAAAGGGTGCACGTCCCTCCATCGAGGGAAAGATCGGCGCCACGCAGGACGGTGTGTTGCCCACGGCGGACCACCAGCCCGCGCGCCTCGAGCACCGTGCCCATGCTGAGGCGAGCCGACCCGCACCCAAGAAGCCGCCGACCCGCGAAGCGTCAAAGCGGAGGGCATCCACGAGTGACCATGGCCACCGTTCCGTTCGCGTGGCCGGCCCTCAGCCTGCTCGAACAGGCCCTCATCGTCGGATGGTGCCTGTCCGTGGTGCTGCCCATCGGTTATGCCATCCGATCGCGAGCACCCTTGTCCTTGGGCATCGTGCTCGCGGTCCTGTTTGGTTCCGTCATGCAAGCGCTCATCGGAGCCGCTTACCGCATGGACCTGATTCAGGACTTCATGCTCTGGTTTGACCTGGTGCTCATTCCGGGGCGGATGAACGACCCGCGCTGGTGGCACACGGCCGTGACGGCCGGCTTCTTGCACGCACAATTCGACCTCATGCACGTGCTTGGAAACGTCGTGATCCTAGCTCTGGTCGGGGTGCCCCTTGAGCAGCGTCTCGGGACGAAACGGTACGCCATCGTGTACGCCATTGGCCTGCTGGGTGGCTCTTTGGCGTGGACGCTGGCCAACTGGGAGAGCATCACGCCCGCATGGGGCGCAAGCGGCGCTGCGTTTGGCCTCCTCGGGGCGTATTTGGCCGGTTGGCCCCGAGACGAGATCCCCTTTCCCT
>NZMM01000062.1 GCA_002694585.1 Methanobacteriota archaeon | reverse complement strand
GATGCCTTGACCGTCGCCGGCGTTGAAGGTGGCCTTGGAGACCCAGCGCATGCCGCGGGCGGTGGCGCTGGGGGTAATCTCGTCGGCGTAGGCGCTGATACGGCGCGACATGCGGTTCTCAAAGTCCGCCTGGTCGAGCTTGGTGAACACCGTGGAGCCGTAGTTGACCTTGACCGCGTGGTCGGCCACTTGGCTGGCGCTGACGCACGCCAACAGGTTGGACTGATCCTGCGGGTAGATGATGAGACGGCGGCGCTGGTTGCCTTCGCCAAGGCTGCCGATGGCGGGGTCGGTCAGGAGGTAACCGAGCGTCGCGCAGTACTCGAAGATGCGACCGTAACGGTCCTCGTCGCTGGCGCGCTGAATCCACTCGTCGAGGCCGGGCTCGACCATGTGCATCTCCAGAGGCACGAGGTCAGTACCGGAGCCAAACATCTGGCGAACCATAGGCGAGGACATCATGCCCATCAACGAGTAGAGCGAGGTCTTGCCCGAGGTCAGGAAGATGTCGGTGATGCCTTCTTCACCNAAGGATTCGCGGCGGTCGGGCATGTTCACGAGGAGGTTGAACGACGACGGCGTGTCGCGGCTGCCGTTAACGGCGGGCCAAATCCAGTCAAACGGACGGGTGAGGATGTACCCGTTGGCGTCCTTGCCGAAACCTGCAGGAGAGTAGCGCACCCAACCCAAGCGGTTGTTGTAGGTCACGTTGCGGTGCATNAGCGAGGGGTAAAACACGCGCTCAGCGGGGTCGGAACCGGGCACAACACCGCGGTGACCNANNCCCCAAAGGACGGGNTCCCACTCGGGCCAACCGTCCTTGGTCGGTTGGAAGAACATGTGATCGTCGCTNGGCAGGTCGAAATCCTGGGGGCCTCGAACGCTGTACGCGGAGCCCATACGGGCTTCATCGCCGGTGGAACAGAAGACGAAGGTCTGCGTGGTCGCGACCGTGCTGGGCGTCCACATGTTNGCATTCATGATGGTCTTCTGCTTCATCCAGTCCGNAGTGCTCTTGAGGTCACGCTCGTAGCGGAAACGCTCGGCCTCAATCCAGCTGGAACCAAGGATGATGTTGGTGTTGACCAAGGTCGCCTTGCCCTTCCCGATGTAGCGGGTGCGNGGGTCAGCACGGGTCATGTCGGAGTCCATCTGAGGCATCCANGGTCCTTCCTGGGGCACNTAGCGGAGGAAGTCNTCGTGGTCGAAGACGTGGCCTTCCGCGACTTCCATCGTGCGGGTGATCTTCTGGGTCAAGTCCACGTAGGACTCCATGGGCTGGACGCGGCGGTGCTCTTGGAGGTGAGCGTCAGAAATCGTTCGGTGTTCCCACATGGTCATCCCTCAGTGCTTGTTCATCGTGTCGGGGTCTTCCCCGTCANCGCCGGACGAAGAGCCGCCAGGCATTGGAATCCAACCCAGCACCATGGCNGCAATGAGCGTTTGGAGCAGGCCAAGNAGGATCTGAACNAGNTCGAAGGCACCGCCTTCGCCGAAGCCAAATCCGAGNACNAAAAACGCAAGGCCCATCGCGAACATCACCAACGGGAAGGTCTTCATGGTGCTCGCCTCGGGGCCTAGGCCTTGAAGGCTCCTCCTGTTGCCTGCATTTAGGCGTTCGCTCAANGGACGGAAGAAAGAGCCTCAACACGGCTCAGAATTTCCGGTCGATGTTGGCCGGCGTGTCGTCACCGCCGCCNGCAGGGCCGTANCGGTCGGCCATGCTTCGCCGAGGCGCAGGAGCGGGAGCGGGTTCAGGCTCGGGTTCAGGCTCGGGCTCGGGTTCCTCTTCCACGTCTTCAGCGGCCGTCATTTCGTCCAAATCTGGCGCAGGAGGAAGGTCGATGGGAGGCTCTTCCTCGACCTCTTCTTCCTCGGGCTCTGGAACGGCAAAGTTGCCCGTGGCCAAGGCCTCGTCAGCGGCTGCAAGTTGGGCCTGCAATTCAGCACGGCGGGCGGCACGAACCTCGGGTGGGTCGACGGTAAATTCGCAGACCTTCTTGATCGGGTCGCCAGCGCTCAATTCACCGGTGTACTCACGCATGTCGTCGCCNGCGTTGATGATGACGGAAAAGCGGGTCGGGTCACGGGAGCGGCGCTTGGCGTGCTTCTTGTAGTGGTGCACGTAGACTTGGTACACGCCACCCGGCGCAATGCCTTGGGGCCACACCACGTTCTCGACGGGCCGACGCGTGTCGGGCTTGACGTTCGCGTCAACGTCGAGGACACCGCCACATGGCGATTCCTTGGCCCCGCCGTGGATGCGCTCCCCTGAGGGGCACACGACGTGAAGGTCAAGGTCGTTGAAATTGTTCCACATCAGGGAGATTTGNACGTCGCTGGTCGAGGCACCTTCACGCTCAAGACGAGCGCGAAGTTCAGNTGCAGAGCGTTCAGCAGCGGCACGAGCCTCCATTTCGGCCTGCGCGCGGGCGGCCTCGACCTCGGCTTGGCGCTGCGTTTCGATCTCTGCAAGTTCGGCTTGCCGAGCGGCTTCCCGCATCTCGGCCAAGCGCGCCTCTTCTTCCTCGCGGGCAGCNCGAAGACGGGCTTCCTCTTCGGCNTCNCGCTTGAGGCGTTCTTCNTCCGCCCTCCGTGCTTCGGCTTCTTCCATCCGGCGACGGGCGTCTTCCTCCTTCCGGCGCGCCTCTTCTTCACGCTGCAGGCGTGCTGCGCTTCGCGCCCGCTGACGGGCATCGTCGGCTTCGAAGCGGCGCCGTTGACTCTGGATTTTCGCGAGTTGCCGGTCAAACTCCGCGCGAGGCGTGGTGAAGTCGGCACCGGCCACGCGAGAGCCGAGGCCCTCTGCGACCATGCCTTGACGCAGGTCAATGCGGGAATCGCGCCGCAGCACCAAGCGGAGCACGCCGAAGCTGAAGGCGCCACCAAGGGCGCCGGTGAGGGCGATGCTCAGCGGGTCCATGCAGCAAGGCAGAACAAGGTCGGTCTTGACCGTATCGCCCAAACCTACCGCCTTGGGACGAGCAAAGATTGACGGCCAAAGGCGAGGACAGGTCCACATGAGCGGAGGCCGGACGGGCTTGGAGGCCCTGTTGCCAGGTGGCCGGGGCGTGTGGGTCCCCATCGACCACGGTGCATCGGATTGGCCGGTGCCCGGGTTGCAGGACATCGACGGCCTCGTCGCAGCCNTGAGCGAAGGCGGAGCCGACGCCATTGTGGCTCAGAAAGGCCTCATCAGCCATCTCNTTCGCACCGACAACGCTCCTGCCATCGGACTNGTGGCCCACCTCTCTGTGTCCACACGGCACGGCGGTGCNGACGCTGGCGAGAAAGTCAGCGTTGGCGATGTCGAGGAAGCGCTAGCCCGCGGCGCTCACGCCGTCAGCGCGCAGGTCAACATGGGCACACCCGGTGAAGGCCGNATGATCGAACGCCTCGGAACCATCACCGGTGATGCACATCGAGCAGGGGTGCCGGCCCTCGGGATGGTCTACGCCCGTGGCTCGAACCTTACGCCCATGGCCGATGATCCCACCANCGGCCAAGCCCACGCCGTTCGCTTGGCGTTTGAGCTCGGTTGCAACGTCGCCAAAGCCGCTTGGAGCGGTTCCGTGGAGGCCTTCCGGCACGTGACCTCAGCCGCCCCCATCCCGGTCCTGGTCGCCGGCGGACCGCGTACCGACGATGACATGGCGCTCCTCCAGATGATCAGCGGCGCCATGGAAGCCGGCGCTGCTGGCGTGTGCATGGGCCGGCAAATCTTCGCTCACCCTCACCCAGCCAAGCTGGTGCGAGCCATCCGCGCCATCGTGCATCAAGGCGCCACCCCCGAAGAGGCAGCACACCACCTTGAGGCCTGAACATGGAAATCTGGTCCGTGGGATGGAGCGAAGTGGCCTCAACGCGCGAGAGCGTTGCCCGCTGCCTCAGCCTTGATGGTGAATCCATGACAGAGGTCCCCAAGCCCGTCGTGAACGTCACTGGAGGCCATGACGAAGCCATCGGCGCCGTGCACGTGCACATCGCTTCAGAGGCCCATCAGCAACAAGCGCTTGCCCACGTTGGCCTCGTCGAATGGATCGTCCTGAGTTTTGAGGATTGGTCCATGATTCCAGTCGAAAATGTGGTGGCCGCAGCCCAAGGCAGCCCGACGAAGGTCGCGGCCGTGGTGAACTCGCCTCAGAGCATTGCAGGAGCGGCTTTTGCCCTNGACACCGGCGTGGATGCGGTGGCCGTTTCACCCACGACGACGTTGCTTGACGCTGCCGAGGCCATGCGGGCATCGAGGCTTGAACGTGACGAGGAACGGGCGGTTCCAGAGACCANGCAGGCCCGCAGTGCGATGAGCACCTCCACCGTCACAGAGGTCGCCTCCTTCGGGCTTGGCGACCGGGTCTGTGTGGATTTGGCGGGGCTGCTTGCACCGGGTGAAGGCATGCTGGTGGGTTCGACCGCCGCCATGATGGCCTTGGTCCACGGCGAGACCGTCCCTTCCGCCTTTGTCCCAACCCGCCCGTTCCGGGTGAACGCAGGAGCCGTCCACCAATACGCACAACTTCCGGACGGGTCCACGTGTTACCTCAGCGAACTCACNCCAGGCGATGANGTGTTGATCACCGACGCTGATGGGAAAACCCGGTGCCTGCGCGTCGGGCGCTTGAAAATTGAACGTCGACCGCTCATTTCCATCCTCTTTTCGAATCAGAAAGGTCAAGAGGGTCGTGTGCTATTGCAAAACGCAGAAACCGTTCGAGTTGTCGACGCTCGTGGAACCCCAGTGTCCGTGACCGCCCTGGAAACAGGCATGCGTCTGATCAGTCGATCAGACGTCACGGGCCGCCACGTGGGTCAGCCCATCGAATCGGAGGTCACGGAGCACTGAACATGGCGGTCATCGGAGCAGGCAGCGCCAACGGCGCGTGCAGCTTGATCCACGCCGCTGGCATCGGGTATGGGGCAAGCCTTGGGCTCGACCTCCCCGTGAACGTTCGGTTGCTGGACGCACCANCACGGCGTGAGGTTGAGGACCCCGACGGCCTCCTNGAAGCGGTCCTNAANGCGTGGACGGACGCGAGCCATCCTGCNCCNGAGGGAGNATTTCANTGGGCCGTTCGCTCGAGCATNCCCCCTCGACAGGGGCTGAAATCGTCCGCTGCTGTGTCCATCGCAGGGCTCCGTGCCCTTGCTGATGCCACGGGCACTGACGTGGCCACCCCTGCATTGGTGGAACTCGCGGGTGCGGCTCAATTGGCCGCCGGGGTGTCCATGACCGGTGCATACGACGACGCATGGGCCGCGGCCGAGCAAGGTTGGCGCTTGATCGATGNTGGGGCCACATCGGCCGAGGAGCGTGTCGTCATGGAAGGNGAGGGCCTGAGCCCTGAGGACTGGAGGGTGCTCATCCTCACTGGAACCGAGCGCGAGGAGCATCCACCCTTGGAGTCGTTCGCGCCACACGCATCACATTTCCAGCACGCGCTCTCCGCGCTGCAAGAGGGCCGNCCGTTGGTGGCGTTGACCCAAAACGGACGTGGCGTGGTGGCCGCNACACAGGACCANCAAGGCCGTCAGCTCGCCAACCATGCGTTNGTGAACGGTGGTCGAGCCGCCGGCATCACGGGCTCAGGACCTGCCATCGTNATNGTGGTGCCCGCAGGCATCGAGCAGCCCATCGAGCGGTTGAAGCAACAATACGCGCACAGAGCCCCGGACAGGGAACTCATCGAGACGCGGTTTGTCGGCTAGAGAGAAGAAAGGGGAGGAGCGACGGCGCCCCGCAGGACGCCGCCGCTCGGCCAAGGCAANGTGCCTTAGGGTGTTGTTGGTNGGTGATTTGACCTGCTTCAGGCCATCGCGGCCGTGGCCTTCTTCGCGCCCATCCAGGCGACGACACCGAAGCCGATCTTGTTGATCATGTCCGCGATGTTGTAGAGGACACCCATGACTTCCTCGCTGCCGAGGTCGTAGGTGTTCTCGTTGAAGAGGTAGCCGAGGGGGTAGATGATCCAGCCCACGAGGATGAAGGTGCGCAGAGCGTCGGTGCTCCACTTCACTTCTTCCTTGATCTTGGAGTCGTCCACGCCAAGGCCGCCAAAGAGGCCGAAGGGCAGACCGGTCGCGACCATGATCATGGCCCAGCCCATGCCACCGAGGAGGAGGGCGATGGTCTCGTCCATGAGGTTGGCTTCACCGAGGTAACCGAAGCCGATCATGATGATGGCGCCCACGAAGCAGATGCCCGTGAAGCCGAGTCCGGCGAAGGTCTTGTCCGTGATGGCGTCCTTGCCCACGAGGGAAGGGAACTTGAGGGCCATCAAGGGGACGGTGATGATCCAGTCCATGTAGCGGTATTCGGTGCTGACGACCTGGGTGTCCACGTACACACCACGCATGTAGTAGTAGTGGAAGGCCGCGATACCGACGATGAGCGCGGAGATGGTCATCGTGGTGCGGTACTCGGGGGCGACGTTGTTGCGCTCGCTCATGAAGAACACGAAGGCAGCACCCATCGAGATGTACCCCACGAAGAACAGGAAGAAGGTCAACAACTCAAGGGAGTCGTTGCCAGCTCCGTCGCTCAGGAAAGCGGGGAGGCCGGTGTCAGCGTCCACGGCCGCGTCCGCAGCGAGTGCGGTGGGCACGAGAACGGCCAACACGGCCATGGCGGTCAACAGCAGGGCAGTTCGTCGGAGGGTTTTGTTTCCAGACATTAACCGGGCTACGTTTTTTTCACAGATATAAAGCGGCGTTTCTTTCTTCCGGCAAAAATACAGGTTTTGATATACCATGAGGTGGATTCAGATAGGATTTTTTCAAAATCAGTAACATGCAAGGGTTTTGCCACACCTTGCACCAAAGGCAACGGTTGAAGGCAAGAGTGCCGAGGGACCAACGAGTCCCATGCGCATGCGCCTTGGCGAGCGGTTGGCGGTGACCTTGTTTGGCACCAGCCATGGCCCATGCGTCGGGGCGCTAATTGAGGGACTCCCGAGCGGCATCTCTGTTGATCACGACGCCATTCAGGATCGGATGGACCGGCGTCGTCCTGGCGAAGGCATCGGCACCAAGCGGAAGGAAACGGACGTGGTTCGCATCGCCTCAGGCGTCCACGAAGGACGCACCACCGGCCAGCCGATGATGATCGAAATCGCCAACGCCGACGTCCGAACNAGCGATTACAGCTTCTTGCCCAGCCACCCACGCCCTGCGCACCAAGATCTGCCGATGCACGTGCGCAGCGAAGGGCATGCAGATTTGAGCGGCGGNGGGTCATCCTCTGCACGATTGACCGCAGGATTGGTCGCTGCTGGAGCCATCGTTGCTCCAATCNTGGAGCAGTTGGGCGCCCATGTNACGGCGCACGTCGGCGCCATTGGACCTCATGAAGCACCCTTGCCGACGCACGGGACTGAATGGCCCACGCCGTCCGCAGCCCAATTGCGCTGCCAAGATGCCGACGTGGCCAAAGTCATGCTCGACCACGTTGAATCCCTNAAGAAAGAGCGCGACAGCATTGGCTCGCGCGTGGATCTCGTCATCAGTGGCCTCCCGATGGGACTCGGCGAGCCATGGTTCGATGGCTTGGAACCGGCGCTCGGGCGTGCATTGCTCGCTGTTCCCGGAGCTCGAGCCGTTGAATTCGGTCAAGGCACGCAGGCGCTTGTCTTNCGAGGTTCGGACCACCACGGCGGCTGGTATCCGACGGACAATGGACCTGAATTGCGCACTGAGGTCGCTGAAGGAGCGCTTGGCGGCATGGCTTCAGCCTCAGATTTGGTCGTCCGGTTGACCCTCAAGCCGCCCTCGAGCATCCCCCAACCGATGCCTACCGTCGATTTGACCACCGGCGAAGCCAGCACGTTGTCGGTCAAAGGCCGACACGACCCGGTGCTCGCCCCCCGGGGTGTCGCGGTGGTGGAAGCCATCGCGGCCTTGGTGGTGGCCGACCTTGCACTCCGGGGAGGCTACCTGAATGGGTGAGGCATGGACGGTGCACAAATTCGGGGGGTCCGTCCTCCGTGGGGCTCCTGACTTGGACCGTTTGGCCGACCGCATCGCCGAAGACGACGGTCCGGCAGCTGTCGTCGTGTCCGCGCTGTGGGGCACCACGGACCGGTTGCTGCGCGCCGTGGACGATCCAAGGTACGCAGAACGGTTGGTGTCCGACCTTCGGTCTCATCACCTGATGTTCGCACCTCGCCTCGACCGTGGCCGCGATGGGAGCAGGTTTGAGCGTGTGCTGATCACGATGGAAGAAGCCCTGAGGCGACGGCGAGCAGACCCTACCGATGACGATGCACGGATTCAACTCTTGGCCTCAGGTGAACGGCTCTCGGCTTTGGTCATCGCTCACCACCTCCGCAGGTGCGGTTTTCCGGCTCATGCCGTGGGTGCAGAGGACATCGGAATGATGCTCTCGGGCACGCTCGAAGCGGACGCCGTCGATTTGGAACAGAGCGCCCAAAAATTCGACCGGAGCATCCTCCACGGCATCCCCGTCATCACCGGATGGCTTGGATCTGGACGGGATGGCGCCCTCGCTTTGCTTGGACGGGGTGGCTCAGACCACACGGCCACGGCCGTTGCCCACCTGCTTGGCGCTCGGCGCGTCATTTTGTGGAAGGACGTCCGTGGCATTCATCCCGTGAATCCCAGGTGGGGCATCGACACCGAACCGATCGCCTATGTCCCCTACGAATTGGCTCGGATGGCCGCTGGATTGGACGCCACAGTGCTGCATCCAGCGACCGTTGGCCCCTGCATTGCTGACGGGATCCCCATCGAAGTGCGTCACCTGAGCGAGCCACTGAGCAACCCCGCAGCGACCACCATCGGCCCTGATCTCATCACCGACTCAGGCCTTCTTGCAGCGGCGTGCACCATGGACGTGTGCGCCATCGAGGTCACCTTCCCGCCGGTAGGCACCCCTGGTACGCAACAGGCGGCGTTGCTGACGCAACTGGCCAATCACGGGCTCAGCGTGCACGCCTCCCTGTCCTGGGTGGACGGCATCCGACTCATCGTGGACGCCAGCGGCGTCAAGGCCGTCGAAGCATCGCTTAGGGTGCTTGGAATGGAGGTCAACCGCGTCGGAGAGGCCTCGGCCATGATCACCTTCATCGGGTCGTGGAAAGATCCTGAGGCTTGGCTCCACGACCTCAGCATGGACGACGTGGATGTGGTCGACCACGACACGCGAAGGATCCGAGTTTTGGTCCCACGGGACCACGTGAAACTCGCTTTGGAACAAACAGCAAGGACATCCTCTTGGCTTGCCAAGGCGTGATCATGCTTCACGGCTCTCGCGCCAGCGCTGCAAATGCACCGGCAGGTTGAGCGCGAAGAGGGCTCCAGTGACGAGGAACACGAACAGCGTGCCGAGCGCGACGCCGTACACTGAGGTCAGTTCGACGGACTCCTCAAGACGACGAGCGGTGTTGCTGGACAGCACACCAACCAAGGCGGGGAGAATGGTGTTGGCGGAGAGCACGAGCGTGGCCAGCACAATGGAAATGATGGGATTGAGGACGAGGGCGCGGTGGTACTTCCCCACGATCTTGCCGGGATTCATGACGTACACTTCGTTGGTGCGAATGCTGGTGTCCAGCATGCTGTAGCGCAACACACCGTTGCCGATTTCGATGTACATGATGAGGAAGACCGCATAGACCACGACCAAGCTGCTGAGCAGGAAAGGACGTTCAGCAAGCCCGAAGGGATCGAAGGAAAGCGCGACCTTCGAAGAAGCAAACCGCAGGATGGCGAGGATGAAGAGCACGTTGGACGCCAAGAGGTACCGTCCGTCGCGACGGAAGGTCCCAACGAATCCTGCGATCGTCGCCAAGGCAATGACGACAACTTGGATGGTGGTCGCCACACCGATGCTCCCGGTCAGCATGTACCAGATGGTGCCAGCTCCTGGGGAGACGATGAGCGTCAGGAAGGCCAAAGCGATGAGGATCCCGTACACCGCAAGTTGGAGGTTCTGGACCATCTTGTCGGGAGGGAGGAATTTCATCTTCGGCACCAAGGGGCCACCAAGGAGGCTTTCCACAAAGGAGGGAATCTGAATCTCCGGAATGGCGTCCTTGGGGATTTCCGTGCCGATTCCAGCATTTCCTGCCAGCTTTTTCCGGCTGGGAGCGGAGGACCGAACGGTCTTGCTGTCGTACAGGTGAGCGGTGTCTCCAGACGTTTTTGCTGCCATGACCTCACCTCAGAATCCTCGCGCTCCTGCGAGAGCCGTCGAAAGGAGCATGTCGGGCTCCCAATCCATGATGTTGACACCGAGCCCCCGAAGTTCACCGATCAAGACGTCGCGCTCGGTCTTGAGCACTTCGTACCCGGTGCGGTCGAGGCGCTTCGCATCGAATTCAAACTCAAGGGACGAGGGGGAGAGGACGGTCACGTCGAAGTCGCGTGCACGGAAGTCGCGCAGCGCATTGACGACGGTCGGGTCATCCTCGAGGTTGCTGAGGACGATGATCGGGCTCCCCTTGTTGATGTGGGGCAAGATGCGGTTCACGACGACCTGTAGCGGTGTGTTGCCCTTCGCCACGGCACCGGCCAGCTTCGTCAAAATCACATACAGCTGCTTCTTGCCCGTGTCCCGGTCAACGCTGACGACCTCGTCGCCGTAGACGATGACACCGACCGAGTCACGACGGCCGAGGAAGTACTTGGCCAGCGAAGCGGCGGCACGCGTGGAGTACACCAGCGCGTTGCGGCTGACGGGACCGGTCTCGGCGACGGAACGGGAATCGACGAGGATAATCACGTCGGACACCGCGTCACGCTCGCGTTCGTTGACCATGAGTTTCCCAGAGCGGGCGTAAGCAGACCAGTTGATCGCCCGGAAGGAGTCGCCTTCGAAATACTCGCGCAGGGAGTAGAACTCCGAACCTGGACCGGGCTGTCGGATGTTGACCGCACCGGTGAAAATCTTCGGCACGCGTGACTTGACGAAGGTCTCCTTGAGGTCCTCCATCTTGGGAAAGACCAGGAAGTCGTTGTAGACGTGGAGCTCCTTCTCACGGTGGAACAGTCCGAAGGCGTCCTGCATCCGGACCGCAACCGGGCCAAGGCTGTAGAAGCCTCGAAGGGGACACTCGACGGTGTACTCGATGAAGGTCTCACGGCGTGGGCCGAGTTCCATCAGGATGTAGTTCGAACCGGATTTGATGCGCATGACCTCGGGGACGCGGTCGCGCACCTCGAGGATCTTTGCCAAGCCTGAATGATTCTGCATTCTGAGCGTGACGCTCAACTCACCGTCCTCGAAGAGGCGCGCACTGGACATCTTTCGCATCGCAGAGACGTTGCCGAGGGCCATGCCCTCCTCTCCGGTGAACTCTTCTGACCGACGTCCGGAGGAGGCGACGTCGGCGTGTCCACCAAAGAGGGCGGCCCAAGTCAAAATCACGAAGATGACCACGGCGATGGTCACCAACTGCGAATTTCGCAAGGTGAGGCCGAGCAAGTACATCGCGACAGCAAGGCTGCCGAGCATCGCTGATTTACGGCTCCACATGGCGGCCCACTCTCCGATTCAGATGACGTGAACGACCTCAAACGGTCGGAACGGGCACTTCACGCAGGATGTTCTGGATGACCTCACCGGGCTCCAAGCCCTTGATCTGGTGCTCGGGCTTGAGGATGATCCGGTGCGCGATGGCCAGCTCAGCGACGGTCTTGACGTCGTCAGGGGTGACGAAGTCGCGACCGCGGAGGGCGGCGGCGGCGCGGGAGGTCTTCAGGAGCGCCTGCGAACCACGTGGCGAAGAGCCGACGAGAACGCGGGGGTCCTCACGGGTTCGGGAGACAATCTCGACCATGTACATGCGCAGGCTCGGGTCAACGTAGACGCTCTCACAGGCCTGCTGCATTGCAATCACGCGCTGCGGGTCGGTGATGACGTCAACGTCGACGGCGTCCTTTCCACGCTCGATACGGCGGCGGAGGATTTCGTCCTCGTCCGCACGGTCGGGGTAGCCCACGGACATCTTGAACATGAAACGGTCAAGCTGTGCTTCGGGCAGGGGGTAGGTACCTTCCTGCTCAACGGGGTTCTGGGTCGCCATGACGATGAACGGTGCGGGGAGCTTGTGGGTCACCGTACCGATGGTCACCTGCTTCTCTTGCATCGCTTCGAGCAAGGCAGCCTGGGTCTTGGGCGGGGCACGGTTGATCTCGTCAGCGAGGAGCAAGTTGCAGAACAGCGGTCCGGGCTTGAACGTAAACTCGCCCTTCTTGGCGTCGTAGATGTTGGTCCCGGTGATGTCGGCAGGGAGCAGGTCAGGCGTGAACTGGACACGCTTGAAGTCGCAACCGAGGGCATCGGCGAACGTGTTGGTCATCAGCGTCTTGGCCAGACCGGGGTAGTCCTCGAAGAGGAGGTTGCCGTTGGACAGGATGTTGATGAGCACGTTGTCGATGATGTGCGACTTCCCGATGATGACCTTCTGCACTTCAGCAGAGATGGCTTGGGAAATCGCGCCGACGGCGGCGAGACGTTCCTTCACTTCGGGGCTGCTCTGGTGCCGGGTGGGCGCCGGAGCGGGGGCGGCTGGTGCGACGGGTGCTGCGGGCGCTGCGGGCGCGGGTGCCGCCGGTGCGGGCGGAGCCGCGGGGGCGGGGGGCGCCGGAGCAGCGGGAGCGGCCGGCGCGGGCGGGGCTGCGGGGGGGGCGGGTGGCTGCATGGTTTGTTCCTCCTAGGTTACTTTCCCCAACGACGGATGTGCGGGATCAACTCCCTCAGTTCATCGTTGGAATAGTCGCGGTTTGAGCTGACCAGCTCAACCAGGCGCGGCTCGCGCACCATTTGCATGATTTCCGCAGGCGACTTGCGTGCGAAGTCGTCGCGGGTCAGGTCGTGGAGTTGCCGAACCTTGGACAGGAATGCTTCCCTGGTCCGGCGTTGGTACTGTGTCGGGTCCAACTTGGTTGGACGCTCCCTGAATCGGGTGAGGTCGAAGACGTGGCGCCAGTTTTCCTTCTCTGGCACGACCATGATGGCGATGGCCAAGAGGGCGAAGAGGTTCATGCCGATGAGCCACTTGAGCAGCCCATCGCTGGTCAGCAGGACCACGGCGCCGACGGCTTCGGTGAAGGGCATGGTCAATGCGCCGGCCACGTGGCGGCTTTCGTCGAAGACGACGTTGAAGTTGGAGTTGGTGCGGTACACCGTGGACGACAATTCCTCGTTGTCGTGTTCCATCATGGAGCCCACGAGTCCGGTGAAGTAACGCTGGTTGCCGTCCCATGCATTGTCGCCTTGGTCGATGCCTTGGCTGTCCGTGGTCCAACACGTGGCGGCATCACGCGCTTCGTATTGCGGACTGTCGCATTGCAACTTGCCGGTCGTGTCGGCTTTCTCCCACGTCCACATGTGGTTTGCAAAGACAGAGTGGTCGGCGACGAAGACGATGCTTCCCGTGACCCCAATCTGCCCTTGCCCGCCGCCGGTGATGGTGTCAAGAACGCCGTCGACAGGGTAGTCCATGCGCACGATGAGGCCCGTCTTCCCTTCGCCAAGCACCGGGTTCGCGATGTTGTCAGGGTTGTAATCGGCACGGGCGATGAAGGCTGGCGTGGACGCTGCAGCAAGCACGCTGACGGTGCGCCCGGATTCGTCTTGATCTTCGAGCACTTGGATGGCCGTTGGGCGGTGGAAGAGGACAGGGAGGCGGCAATTGTCCAGGTCGCGGGAGGTGACCTGCGCTTCGGAGCATGCCTGACGGGCTTCGTCCTGCATTTCGGTGACGTTGCGCGTCAGGCTGGCGGCCGCCCAGACCCTCCGAGCGTCGGGGGCGAGGGGGTTGCCGTCGTTGCCTTGCATCTCGTAGTAGCGGTAGGGATCAACCACAGGGTCGCCGAAGAACTTGACACCAAACAAATCAGCGACAGGCTGAGCGTTTGAGGAGTTAGAAGCGAGGATAACCTTGCCGCCCTTCTTGGTCACGAAGTCGTGCAGTGCAGCCGCTTCGGCCGCGTCGAAGGGTTTCTCTGGCGCAGCGATGATCAACAAAGTGCGGTGGGGTTCCTTCCAGTCGTTGACCAGCATCGGGGTGGACATCGTGTTGGCGATGGTGTAGCCCATGCCGCCTTCACCATAGGAAGAGCGAGCGTCGGTGATCTGCTGGTAGCTGAGCGAGGAGTCGACCTCCTCATACGGTGAAAAGACAACGTCTTTTCCTGCGCTAACGAGTGTGATAACTGTCCCAGCCATCAGGACGGTAACGATGAGGGCGACCAGCAGCCACGACTCAAGACTGAGTCCCTTGCTGCCCTCTTCGGCCATGGTATCGCCTCATTGTGCCACAGGAGACTGTAGCACCATCTCTGCGATATTCACAGCCCACATAATGATTCTCCCACGGTGCTCTTGACACAATAGGGCGACGTGCATCGTTCAGGCCGATGTTTCGCCCGAGCAGCAGGCGCGTGAGAATCAAGACTTTTCCATCGGCTTTGGACGGCGCAAAACCGCAAGCAAAACCGCCACGAGAAGCAGCGACGTTGGGAGGGGGAGTGCACTCGGTTCCTCTGGGGTGGAAGGATCGCTTGTGCCGACGTCGTTGACGTCCCCGATCACGTCNTCTGGATCCGCGGCATTGACGTCCACGTNGATGGTCGTGCTTCGGCTGGCTCCGTCGCCTTCTGACGTCACNATGAACCGAATCTCACAGGTTTTGGCAGGGTGACTGCTNGAGGCCTCAAGACGAACGGTGACTTCGGTGGGNGCCTGACCNCCGACGTCGGTCGGTTCCACGACGGTGCCGGCCAAAGCGTCGAGGCCGAGCACGCTCAGTTGTGGGCAGGAGCGAACCTCCGCTTCGGCCTCNGTCACCGCNTCTCGCGTGTTGCCCATGTTGTTGANNTCAAGGGTCATCTCGATCCACGTGCCGGCATCAAAGGGATTTGGCGCCTGAGGCACGTTGGGCTCCAGCCTGTGAACGCGGGGAAGTTCGAGGTCAGCNTCNATCTCTTGNGTGGAGCCTGAGTTGGTCTGCGAGGCNTCNGTCGCGGTCACGGTCAAACCAAAGGCGGAGGCNGGCGCGTAAGCGCGCACNTCGTCCGCCGTCAACCCCGTCAGGGTGATTTCGACCGTCACGTTCCCGTTCGCGCCAACGGTCACGGGCGAATCGACCTCCGCTTCAACAGGGGCGTCGCTGGGCAGTTCAAGCTCCACGTCAACCTCCAAATCGAACGGCCGGTTGTTGGCGATCCAGATNTCCAAGGTTTGGCTGATGCTCCAACGGTTTCCATCGAGGTTGAGGATGACGCCGTCCTCAACGTCGCTCTCCCAACCAAGCTCCCACGAAGGCGCCTCGACTTGTGCATGGACCGACGCGACGGGNGCCAGGAGCAACACAATGAGCATGCACAGGACGCGGCGCATCCTCACTCCCCCTGTGTGATGGCGCGCAGCGCGCGGGAGGCGAGGACGCTCACCATGGANCGGCGGTAGCGGGGTGGGAGCGCGGTGTTGTTGACCGGCTTGATGGCCTTCTGGAGGGCCTTGGAAAGCCGCTTTCGGCCCTCGGTGTCGGTCCAATCGGCATGCGCCTCAACGAGGTCAGCGTGCAGCCCTGGGATGCTCTCCAAGCCTGTGCTNGCCACGCGAAGCGAAGCCGCATCTCCGGGAATCCAAGCGGCTGCGATGCCGGCTTCAGGGAAGTCCCAGGTTTCACGCACGCGCAACTTGTGGTAGGCGCCAACCCTCGAAGAAGCGTCATCGGAGAGGTGGACGGCGAGCAAGAACTCACCAGGCTGGAGCACGTTCTTCTTCATGCCGTCGAGTTCGAAGAAGTCCTCCAGAGGCATGCGGCGCTCACCGGAAGGGCCGACCAATTCAACCTCAGCGCCGAGGGCCATGAATGCGGCCGCCATGTCGCCTTGGTACGTGGCCACGCAGAGCGTGTTCTGGTTGGGAATCACGCGGCAATCGGCACCCGTTCCACAATCGGCCTTGTGGCACCATTCGATGGACCGGCGCCAGTCCTCGCTCTGGTTGTACCAGAAACAGCGGGTGTCGAGGCAAAGGTTGCCGCCGATGGTCGCGCTGCGGCGAATGAGGCTCGAGGCAATCTTCGCTGCTGCTTCTGCGAGCAGAGGATGAACGACATCTGAGGTGGCCACGTCATGCANTCGGACCATGCAACCCACGCGATTCGCTTCCAAAGCATCGGCGCCGTCAACGTGCGCGAGGGAAATGACGTCACCCTTCGGGTTGAGGTGCCACTTGTAGTTCGGCAACAGGTCCGTACCGCCGGCCACCCAGTCAAAGGGTCGNTCGGCTGCAGCGAGTTCTGCGGCAATGGCGCACGCTTCCTCGACNGACGTCGGACGATGCAGCACAAAAGGAGGGGTCAGCATCAGACGTCACCTCCCATGTGGCGCTGCTCTTGCTTGAGCCAGGCCCGGCCTGCGTAGCCCATCTCGGCCATGGATTCAGGGTCGGGATCGTCAATGGCGGCCCAACCTTCCAATTGTTCGTCGATCGGACGGGTCGGATCGAAGCCGAACAGGACACCGTTGACGTACGGTGATGTGTCCTCCGTGCGCTGGCGCGCACGGTCGCGCGACTGGTGTTCCTCAGCACGCGATGCGAGTTTCTCTTGNAGCGGGCCATGCGTCAACCGAGGCGACGTAAGCTCGAGTGGATCTTCGACGTCTTCCGCCTTCATGCGCTTCTGAATGTCGGACCACACCACGTCAGGCGTGAGCGGCAGCGAGGAGGGGCGCACGCCAACGGCGTCGTAGACCGCNTTGCACACCGCCGGCAAAATCGGAAGCAGGGGGCCTTCGCCGGCTTCCTTGGCGCCAAAGGGACCCTCTGGGTCGGAGGATTCGACGATGATGGGCGTCACGTGCGGCATCTCGTGGACCGAGGGAATCTGGTATTGGAGCAGGTTTGCGTTCTGCAAATGTCCGGTGCGCCCGTAGACCATGCGCTCAGACAGCACCTGTCCAAGGCCCATGTGGCAGGAGCCGATGATTTGGCCCTCGACCGCAAGGGGATTGAGCGCTTTGCCGCAGTCGTGCGCAGCCCAGACCCGGGTGCACTTGACGAGGCCGGTTTCGACGTCGACGTCAACTTCCGCCACGTAGGCCGAGAAGGAGTAAGCGGGCGCAAGCCCGGCGGCGGCTCCCTTGTGCACGCCACCCATCGGCGGGGATCGGTAGGCGCCCCGCGCGATGAGCGCGCCCTTGTCCTCCTGCGCCTTGTGAAGCGCCTGAAGGTAGGACACGCCGATGGAAGGGTCGTGCTTGTAGACGATGCGTCGGTCGACCATCACCAGGGTGGTGGGGTGGTAGCCGAGCATGTCCCATGCCGCGTTGAGCAATTCTTCTCGAATTTCCATGGCCGCGCGGATGGCCGCGTTGCAGTTCATGAAGGTCACACGGCTGGAATAGGAGCCAAGGTCCACTGGACTGGTGTCGCTTTCGTGGCTGCGGACGTGAATCATGTCCAGCGGCAACGCCAGCACTTCGGAGACCACTTGGGCAACGGCCGTGGTCGAGCCTTGACCGATGTCCGCCGCGCCAGTGTGGACCGTGACGCCACCGTCCATGTCCACCTGGATGTGAACCGTGGCGTGGGGGAAACGGTTGGGGTCCCAGTGAATTGGGAGGCCCGAGCCGGAGATGAAGAAACCGCAGCCAATGCCGATGCCCTTGCCGAGGGGCATCTTTCGGAACTTTTCGTCCCAGCCGCTTTCCTCCTTCACGCGGCGCAAGGCCTCGCGCATTCCGTTGCTGGTGATGCGGAATCCGGAGATGGTCCGGCTGTGCGGCGGCAGGAGATTGGCCAAGCGCAGATCGATGGGGTCCACGGCCAATTGCTCGGCGATGTCGTCCAATCCGACCTCGACGGCGCAGCGGGTGTTGACCGCTCCGTGGCCGCGCATGGCACCGCTGGCGGGCTTGTTGGTCCACACGCGCGCACCGGTGTAGTGGAAGGAACCAAGCTCGTAAGGCGCGGTCGCCAGCACGCCGTTGTAGTAGGAAGACACGTGCCCGAAAGAAGCGAAGGCCCCTCCGTCGATCAGCGCGTCAACGTCCAATCCGGCGACGCGACCGTCTTCGTCCGCGTCGAGTTTGACTTCGATGTAAGACGGGTGACGGCCACGGTTGATCCAATACACCTCCTCGCGGTCGAAGGTGATGCGAACCGGTCGGCCGCACTTGCGTGCGAGAATAGCCGCACACATTTCATGGGGGAAGGGATCAGACTTGCCGCCGAATCCTCCGCCGACGAAGGTTCGGACGACGTTGATTTGGTGCATGGGGACGTCCAACACCGTCGCGAGGGCGCGGTGGGTGTAGTGTGGCACCTGCTGCGGCGTGTAGAGTTGCAAACGTCCGTTGGCGTCCCAGTGCGCGACGACGGCATGAGGTTCGGTGAATCCGTGGTGCACGCCCTCAAAACGCCACGCGCGTCGAGATGACGCGGCGGCATGCTCGATCTTCGAGCGGTCACCGAAGGCTTGGTGGACGCGCTTCTGCACGTTGGTNCGCCCGACGTGGTACTTNCCGCGCCAGTGGATGGGCTCATCGACGTCCTCCAATCCCTTTCGGGGGTCGAACTCTGGCTCCAACTCCTCGTAGTCNACCACGATGGCACCGAGGGCTTCCATGGCGGTCGCTTCGTCAACGGCCGCAACACAGGCGACGAGGTCTCCCACGTGGCGGACCTTCTCGACCGCCATGGCGTGCTCGTCCTTGGTCACAGGAAGTACGCCGAAGGTCTTCGGCGCATCGTCGCCGGTGGCGATCGCCAGGACACCGGGCATGGCCTCTGCCGCTGAGGTGTCGATGGAACGGATGCGGGCATAGTGGTGAGGCGAGCGAAGGATCCGACCGATGACCTCGTTCGGAAGGCGAACGTCGTCGCCGTACCACGCCTGCCCGGTCACCTTGGCGTTGGCGTCNACCAAAGCNGTGGCACGGCCCACCGTGGTGCCGGTGCGNAGGCGGTCNTGCACGTGATGCCCGGCAGGTTGGGGCTCGTTCCCACCGACCGACTCAGGGATGCCGTCAAGATCACGGGGGGTGCTGACCGGGCGGGAACCGCCCGCTCCGGGTGGCGTGAATCGGAGTTTTCCGGCCACCCGCTTGCCGTCTTTCCGAACCTCTCCCCCGGCGCCTCCGGGTTGTTGACGGTACCCTCCGGACATGAACGATCACCTCGCNTGCCCGGGNGGCAGTTGTGGTTCTTCGGGACCCGCCGGNTGTGGGTCGGCGTGAGGATCGGTGGGTGGCGCAGGGGCCTCGCCTTCGCCGCGCAGCAAGGCCGCAGCCGCCATGATGGACTCCACGATGGGTTGGTAACCGGTGCAGCGGCAGAGGTTGCCCTCAATCGCTTCGTTGACTTGGGCTTCGGTTGGGCTCGAGGTCNGGTCNAACAGCGCCTGTGCTGAAATCAGGAAGCCGGGCGTGCAGAACCCGCACTGTGAGCCCCCGTGCTCGGCGAAGCACGTCTGAATTGGAGCCAAATGGTGGCCGTCAGCAAGGCCNTCNACGGTGGTGATGGCNCACCCCTCGACGTCNCCCGCCAAGGTCATGCAGGACAAACGTGGCTGACCGTCAACNAGCACCGCGCANCACCCACAGGTGCCGAGATCGCAACCTCGCTTCACGCCCAGTTGACCGACGTTGTCACGGAGCACATCGAGCAAAACCGCATTGCTCGGCGCCAACACCTCGACAGGGCGGTCGTTCACCTCTGCCTGCCAGACGGTCTTCGGTGCTTGGGGGAGCATTGGGACTCGAGCTTCGCCGACCATCTTCGCACCGCTCCTTGGTCGTGCCTTCACCCTTTGAGGATTGGCCTACGGTGTTACGCTTCTTCCTCTCCAGCGCCAAGATTCCGCAAGCGGTTTTCTTCCAATTCGATGGCGTTGCGAAGCAGGCATGCCCTGCTCAAACGTCTTCGATGGCAGCGTCGACCACGGCCGCGACGTCCTCGTCATCGTTGGCCCAGAACGCTGCGCCCTTCTCATCGGCGTCTTGCCCGTTGCGAGCNATCAAGAGCACGGCACCCAGTCCNAGACCAAGCACCACCACGACCAACGCAGAAATCACGCCCGCTGAGATGCCGCCGCCAGAAGATGCGGTCTGGATGTTGTTTGCGTTGGCGGTGTCCATCAGCATCACGTTCACGGCGATGTTGGAGGTGGACGAGTGCCCTCCGCTGTCGTTGGCCGCCAGGCCTCGGATNGAGAGGGTGTGGTTTCCGTCGGTGGTGATGCCCGGCAAGGACTGCANCTGCGTGACAATGGTCGCCAAATCCAGCGCCACACCACCATCGCCTTCCCGGTAGGCCTGAAGCGTGGACCAATCGTCGCGAAGGTGGTTGCTCCGCCACTGAACGGTGTCAACCTCTCCACTCACGGAGATGTCAAGGGCGTCTCCGGGCATCAAGTGGATGCGGTTGTCGTCGCCNATGGGTGTCTCGAGCACCACGGTGATGCTGTCGTCGAGNTGGTAATCGCGCTGGGCGGCTTCCATGACTGCAGCCAAGGCCTCGACATGGCCGTGTCCGTAGACGTTGTTTTGCCTGTTCTTTGGAATCAAATCTTCCGCGCAAGGTTGGTTCGCACCCATGTAGTGGCATTCCCTGTACGTCGCGGTTTCTTGGAGGATGTTGCGCACATCAAACGGCGAGAGATCCGGNTTGGCCTGAAGCATCAGGGCGACCGTCCCTGCAACGCCGGGCGTGGCCATGCTGGTTCCGCTGAACGCGACGTACCCGTCACCGGAATTGTGCTGTGCGGACATGACGTCAGAGCCGACAAAAGCCACGTTTGGCTTGACCCGCCCTTCTTCTGTNGGTCCTTCGCTGCTGTACTCTGCAATTGCGGTGTNCTTGTTGAGGGCTCCAACCGTGATCACGTCTTCTGCACCCCCGGGCGTTCCNATGGTGNCTGGGGCGGCAGAATTTCCGGCGGCGATGAGCATGCTGATGCCTGCTCGGACCATCTCATTCGCGTAGCGGTTCACACTGTCTTCCTCGGACGAGGTCCACTCGATTGGACCCGGTCCACCGAGACTCATGGATGCCGCTCGAATGTTGAATTCGTATCGATGGTCCACCGTCCATTGCATGCCGGCCATNACCGTGGCAAAGCTACCGGAACCACCTGCGTCAAGCACCTTAACACCCACGAGGTAGGCCTGCGGAGCCATACCCGGGTGCTCGTAGGTGGGGGCACCCGTTCCCGCAACGGTGCCCGCGCAGTGCGTGCCGTGACCTTGGTCGTCGTAAGCTCGGATTTCGGTGCCGTTGGTTTTGTCGGGGTTGTTGACGGGGTCGTAAAACGCGATGACCTTGGGGTCGTTGGTGCTGTTGTCGTCGTCCAAATCATCGAGCCCAACGTGGAAACTGTCGATGCCTGTGTCGATGACGGCCACGGTCACACCTGAGCCATCATAGCCGGTGGCNTGTTGGGCCAAATCGACCTCGTGAATCACGGCNGCATCGCCGTTTTGGACCTGCATGATGCCGTCCAGTTCCAGCATCACCACACCTGGAAGCGAAGTGGTTTCNAGGACCATCGNANGAGGAACACGACCCGCGACAGCGTCAATCAGCGGCAGGTCCCATTGGTGCACGTAACCCACCTCTCGCTCGAGCATCGCCACGTCAGCAGGCGTGGGCGTGTGGTCAAAGTCGATGATGAGCGGGAGGGTGCCGTCTTCGTCAAGGAAAAGCGGGTGGTCGTGGTAGCGCTCGACCATGTCACCNATGCCGTTGCCGTCACGATCAACGGTGGTGTCAACCCACCAGCCTTCTTCNTCGGACTCCGAATCGACGGTCGGCANACTCANCGAAGCCATCGCCAAAGGCAACACGAGAAGCCCAAGGACGGTCAAGACGATGAGGCGCTGCGTGGTCGCCTTGCTGGTCATGCGATTGCGTGAAGTCGGGCCTGTTTCAAGCCATCGCATTCACGCGCAAGGTCACGAACGACGCTCTGCCACACGCTGGGCATCGAGCACGNGGGCCTCCTCTTCGGAACCATCGCCCCAGTACGCTTCTCGGATTTGCTGGTTGGTGTCCATGCACGTCACCACGTCAGCAGGACGGTCTGGGAGCGGTGCTGTACCGTCCAAATGAGCGATAATCGGGGCGAGGTTCGACATGTTCACCACGCCCCAACCCACTTGGGTGCAAGGNGCGACCGGAGAAATTGGATTTGTGCCGGAGAATGGATCCCACGTGCTGGAGGATGGATACCAGGCCGACCGGTTGAGTGCGTCGCGCACGTCCGCGTTCGTGAGCGTAAACGGCTCAGCGTCCAGCACGCCTGTGACAAGTGAACCGTTCCTTCCCTCTTCCGCACCTGCGCCGAGGTCGCCGGCGCTGGAGCGGAGCGTCTGGAGGGCGGCGGAGAGGATGCCTGCGGTTTTGGGGGTCGCGAAGGAGGTCCCCGAAGTGTCGTGGTACCCGTCAAGGTCCTGATGATTCGGCAGATTTTGAGTCCAGTCAGCCGCGATATCGGGATACGAGCCGCTCATGGTCTCCTTTTGCTCGTCATCACCCTCCGCNTAACCGGCGATACCNATGGACCAAGGCGGGCCTGCTGTGGCGTCCTGAATCGCTGGGCTCGGGGAATTGTCGGCGGCTCCTGTGTGGATCTTCCCATGATCGACCACCGCCACACGCGTGGCATCATCGATGCCCGGGACCGGCAGTGAACCTGGTGCACCGAAGGAGGTGCTGATGATGTCCACCAAGGGTTGTGCAGCCGCAGCCAACACGGCTGAATCGCTGAATCCCTCAACGAAGAAAATCACCACCTCCGGGTTGGCGTTGACCACTGCACCGGTCACGGCGGTGCCGTGCCCGTCCGAGGGNTCNTCCAAGATGGGGACGCCGTCACCCTCNGACCAATCGGGTGAAGCCCCGATGATCCTTGTGCCCTCGAAATAGACGATNTCNGAAGACCCAATTTGGTCCCAGCAGACCTCCTGGTCAGCGACCAGCCGTTCTTCATATGTNCCTGTGGTGGAGATGTCGCACACCAAGGTCACNCCNAAGGCTTCGAGCAACCAATCAGGAAGCACTTCTTCCGACGAGAAATGGTTGTGATAGACGTTGATNCCGGTGTCAATGGGCGCCACGACACTGAATGGACGCCAAGCGTCNCCTTCGCTTGCCTCTTCTCCTCCGTCGCTCATCACCGATGGTTCAGGTTTGAGCACGGCCATGGCGGAGAAGGCTGCGGCAACGAAAAGNGTCGCCACAAGCAAAACGCCGGGTGCAGCGAAACGTCCNGAGGAACCGTCTTCGCCGTCCATGACCTCCCCTCGGTTGTGTTGAACATGAACCCTGCGCCCCATTCATAGGTGCGGTGCATCAGCGAAACCCATGGGCGGAAACCGACTGGTGTGGATNGACCTCGAAATGACGGGTCTGGACATCGTGAACGACCAGATCATCGAAATCGCCACTTTGGTCACGGACGGCGAATTGAACCTCATCGCGGAGGGGCCCAACCTNGCCGTTCACGTCAGCGATGAAGCCATCGCCGGCATGGACGAATGGAACACCAAGCACCACCACAGAAGCGGCCTTGTTGACCGCATCAGGNCNGAAGGCGTCACCGTGAATGAAGCACAGGCCCAAACCTTGGCCTTCCTCAGCGAGCACGTCGAGCCCAACACCGCACCGCTGTGCGGAAATTCGGTTTGGAACGACAAGCGCTTCCTCGAGAAGCAGATGCCCGACATCGTGGACTTTCTCCACTACCGGATGATCGACGTTTCAACCGTCAAAGAACTCGCCCGAAGGTGGTACTCCGACGTTCCTCGTTACGAGAAGAAAGGCGCGCACCTGGCCTTGGACGACATCCGGGAATCGGTCGAAGAATTGCGGTACTTCCGTGAACGCGTGTTCCGCTGACCCTCACATCGCGTCGCGCCATGTGGGTTCGCCCGGTGCAAGACCCGNCTCTGCGGCCATGATGGCGGCCGCGACCGCGACCGCGATTTCCTCAGGGGTCTCCGCGCCGATGTTGAGGCCGATCGGACACACCACGGCTTCCACGAGCGCCTCTGGAAGGCCTGCCTCGAGGCACCCGTCCCGGAAGGACGTCCACTTTGCGCGAGAACCGATGCAGCCAATACGCGGCGCGCCGCTTTGCCCGGGAATCAAGCCAGCAGCGTGGAGGTGTTCGAGCAGCCCATGCAAACGTGCCCGATCTTCCGCATGGTCATGGCCAAGCAGAAGGATGTCTGAAAATCGAGCCAGTGTGGTCGCGTTTTCAGCGGCGAGGAAATCGTCAACGCTGTTCACGTGACGTTCGGCCGCCGCCGGATGGTGTGCTGCATCCGCATAGGCTTCCCGTGAATCTTGGACCGACGTGCGCCATCCGAGTTGTTCGGCCACGTTCGCAAAAGCAACGGCACAATGGCCGCCACCCATGAGCAACACGTGCGGGGTCGGATTCAGCACGTCAATGGACACCGTCACACGCCCTCCGCAAAGCGAATCCAGCGCCACGACCTCATAGCCCTTGGCCCCACGGTGCAGCCCGTAGGTGAGCCCCTCCCCCATTGGACGTCCAGATGCGTGCAGACG
>NZMM01000061.1 GCA_002694585.1 Methanobacteriota archaeon | reverse complement strand
CCAGGTGGACCGCCCTTCTTCGGGCCGGGAGGGCCGCCTTTGCTGGGGCCAGGNGGACCGCCCTTCTTCGGNCCNGGAGGNCCGCCTTTGCTNGGGCCNGGTGGNCCGCCCTTCTTCGGACCGGGAGGGCCACCTTTGCTCGGGCCGGGAGGACCNCCTCGCGAAGGACCCGGGGGTCCGCCACGGCTGGGACCGGGGGGACCGCCTCGTGCGGGAGCCGCGGGTTCGTCTTCTTCGTCCTCTTCCTCGAACACCGCCCCACAATGTGGGCACGTGCTGTCGTTTTCGGACACAAGGCCGTCACAGACTTCGCAAGCGAACATTTCCTCTTGTGCTCCGCTGACAACGTCAATCTCGCCGCGCTCACCGAGGCGTCGGCGCAGCACAATGTTGANGTCCATCTCGTGCCCTTTGAGGGCAATTTCCGTTGCGATGGCGTGTTGGAAGGCCTCGGAAAGAGCGTCGGGGGTNTCGAGCACACGCCCATCATCNACGTAGGTGACGGTCACGGTGACCTCTTTGCCCTCGGTCTCACAAGCTGGGGTTTCGACNGCAACACCACGCTTCCGAGCAACCCTCCGGATGGCCACCTCAGCAAGTCGCTTGAGNAGGGNATCGTCGAGACCACCTGTGTCCTGAGCGCCAATGGTGTTGGCCAACACTGCGGCCGCAGGATTGGGTGCTCCCTGACCTTGCAACCCTCCCATGTCAGCCCCGAGGGAGGCCAGGACGTCGCCGGCAGGAGAATGGTTCATGGAAAGCCATTGACTTCGCCGCTCGTTCTTCATCGCACGATCCTGTTCAGCCAAGTTGTTCACGATGGCATCGGTGGGAGAAGCGGAAGGGTTGTGCGCGATGGTCGTGCCCCCAGCGGTGAAGGGGTCGGCCCGGGGGACACCCGAACTGCCGACGCCGCTGGCCAACGAGGGACCTGCATGCGCTTGCGGCATGTCCGACCTGTTGAGAGGNCGNACCGGGGCGCTTGGCCCTCGAGGTTGGGGTTGGAATCCTTGCTGTGGCATGCCTTGGGGTGGCATGCCTTGGGGCGGCAGGCCTTGTTGAGGCATGCCCTGTGGCGGAAGGCCCTGCTGGGGCATGCCTTGTGGAGGCAGACCTTGCTGAGGCATGCCCTGTTGCGGCATCTGGCCATAGCCCGGCTGCATCATGCCCTGTTGGAGCATGCCCTGCGGCGGAAGGCCTTGTTGCGGGTAGCCTTGGGGGGCGCCCTGCTGCGGGAAACCTCCCATCGGTGCGCCTCCCATGTTGGGTTGAGCGACCGGCGCCTGCCCCGGAACACCGGTGGTACCACCGCCTTGACGTGCGCCACATTCAGGGCAAAACATGGAGTCATCCGGAATGGATTCTCCACACGCTGCGCACTGCATGGTGCAACCTCATCCCTGCTCCGCCGACCTGCTTCCTAAAGGCTTCCTCCGCTCTGTTGGGAAACAAGGCCACCTGNGGCCTTGGTCGTACCAAGCGGGAGTTCAGNCTCGAAGCCCTGCNTCCTGAAGCGCCTTGAGCAGGACTTGACCGATTTCGGAGGGNTCGTTGGCGCAGGCGATCCCCGCAGNCCTGAAGGCCTCGAATTTCTCCTCAGCCGTTCCTTTCCCGCCGGAAATGATGGCACCTGCGTGGCCCATGCGCTTTCCAGGAGGAGCGGTTGAACCCGCAACGAAACCGANGATGGGCTTCGTGATGTGCTTGGCCGCGAAGGCAGCAGCCTCCTGTTCGGCATTCCCACCGATTTCCCCAATCATCACGATGGCTTCGGTTTGCGGATCGGCCTCAAAGGCGGCCAAGCAATCGATGAATCCCGTGCCGTTCACAGGATCACCACCGATGCCGACGCAGGTCGATTGCCCCTCGCCAATGCTCATGGTTTGAGCCACCGCCTCGTAGGTCAAGGTTCCAGACTTGGACACGATGCCAATGCGNCCCTTGGCGTGGATGTGACCGGGCATGATGCCAATCTTGGCCCCGCCTTGCTCGCCCGGCGTGATGATGCCTGGGCAGTTCGGGCCGATGAGACGGACCCCCGGGCGCTGTTCAACGTACGCGACAGCNTTGACCATGTCGAGNATCGGGATGCCTTCGGTGATGCAGACGATCACGCCTTCGCCCTTGATGGCGTCAAAGGCTTCTGCGGCCTCCATGATGGCNTCGCCTGCGAAAGGNGGNGGGACGTAAATGACCGTCGCGTCGGCGTCGGTCGCNTNGACGGCGTCACGGACCGAGTTCCANACGGGGAAGTCTCGTCCCTGNAGCTCAACGGTNTGNCCNCCNTTGCCCGGCGTGCACCCGCCGACGATGGCGGTNCCGTACTCGACCATCTTGTCCGCATGGAAGCGCCCTTGCCGGCCGGTGATGCCCTGAACGATGACCTTCGCGTCTTCGGGAATCCAGATGGCCATCACGCATCACCTCCGCCGATGAGGGCCACAATGCGTTCAGCGCCGTCCGCCAAGTCGTCCGCAGGGTGAATGTTNAGGGTTGAGGCNGCNAGAATGGCCTTGCCTTCNTCAACGTTGGTCCCGGCCAAGCGAACCACCAAGGGCACCTCCAATCCAAGGTTCTCGACCGCGGCGATGACGCCGCGNGCGATGATGTCGCANCGCATGATGCCACCGAAGATGTTGACGAGNATNCCCTTGACGTTGGGGTCTTCGAGGATGATGCTGAACGCCGTCGTGACCTGCTCTTCGTTGGCGCCGCCACCAACGTCNAGGAAATTCGCGGGTTCTCCGCCCTTGAGTTTGATGACGTCCATGGTGGCCATGGCAAGACCAGCGCCGTTGACCAAGCACCCGATGTTGCCGTCCAACTTCACGTAGGAAAGTCCGGCCTCATCTGCGCGGATTTCGGTTTCTTCTTCTTCAGAGAGGTCGCGCAATTCGTCCCANGATGTCGCGTGCCGGAAGCTCGCGTTCTCGTCAAAACTCACCTTGGCGTCCAACGCAACAATGCCGTCCTCCTCCGTTCGGACGAGNGGGTTAATCTCCACCATAGCACAATCGTTCTCGACAAAACAGGTGTACAACGACCCAAGGGTGCGTCGGAAGGCCTTTGCCGCAGCGCCGGAGAGCCCGAGCGCATCGGCGAGGTCGCGCGACTGGAAGCCGAGCAGGCCCGCGCTGGGATCAACGTGGATCTTGTGGATCAGTTCGGGGGTTGATTCAGCGACCTCTTCGATGTCCATGCCGCCTTCCGTGGAGGCCATGATGAGCACCGATTTGGCCTCACGGTCGACGAGAAGGGCGAGGTAGTACTCGTGTGCGATGGCGCAGCCAGACTCAACGTAGAGGTTGCGAACGAGCTTGCCCTCGGCCCCGGTTTGGATGGTCACCAGCACGTTGCCAAGGATGTTCGAGGCGTAGGTGCCGACCTCCTCGCGAGAAAAGGCGATTTTCACCCCGCCTTCCATGACGAGGTCACCCGAGTCGGGAGCATACAGGTTGCCTTTGCCGCGCCCACCGGCGTGAATCTGACTCTTCACGGCGACGACCTTCGAGCCGAGGTGGTCGTATGCGGCCAGCGCCTCATCGGGTGAGGTGCAGTGGACGCCCTCCAACACAGGTACCCCATAGCGCTTGAACATGGCTTTGCCTTGGTATTCGTGGATGTTCATGGTGCTCCCGGCCCGGGGTCAAGGTGGGCCGTCCTTCAACACTCCGGATGAGGATTCAATCGGTGGAGAAGCGTTTCAAGGTGGACGGCTTCGGGGTTCTGTGCAAGCCGTGGTCTTGGCAGGTGGGGTCGGCTCGCGCCTTCGCCCTTGGACGGACACCGTCCCAAAGCCGCTGCTGCCAATGCTCGACCGAACCCTCCTCGAGCAGGTCGTGTGGGGCATGCCAACCGGCGTCGTCGATGAAATCGTGGTGGCCGGTGGCTACCGTGTTCAACAAATCACGGACCATTTCGCGGCACAGGAACACGGCATCGACGTGATCATTGTCGAGGAATCGGAGCCGCTGGGCACCGGTGGGGCCCTCGCCAATTGCAAGGACGTCATCTCAGGACGTTTCGCGTGCTTCAACGGCGATGTCATCACCTCACTGCGTATGGAGGATCTCCTCGACCTCCACAACCTGAACGGAGGCGTTGGCACCCTCGCGCTTTGGGAGGTCGAGGACCCGACACGCTTTGGGATCGTCGGCTTGGATGACGATAAGCGTGTGACTGCGTTCAAGGAGAAGCCGACCCCGGAGGAGGTGTTTTCCAACCTCATCAACGCAGGATCTTACCTGCTGGAGGAGGAGGTCTTCGACGTCATGCCGACCGGCCGACATTCGCTGGAACGCGACGTCTTTCCGCTGCTGGCGGAGCGTGGCCAACTCAACGGGGTGCCCTTCCAAGGCTACTTCATCGACGCGGGCACGCCCACCTCATGGAGCGATGGTGTCGAAGCGTGCATCGAACACGGCCGGTTTACCGGTGGCCACGTGGTGGACGGCTCGTGGTGTGTTGAACCAGGAGGGCCGATTGGCGTACGTCATCACGCCTCGATGTTTGGCCGCAACGTCAACGCAAAGGGCGCCACCGTCGAGCGATCAACGCTGCTCGACGACGTCAGCGTCGGCCAAGGGACACGCCTCAACGACGTCTTGGCCGGCCAAGGCGCCGTCATCGGAGAGGGGTGCATCCTGCGTGATGTGGTGCTCGGACCCGGGGCCGTGGTCGAGGACGGCGAACGCCTCACCGGCGAGCGACGTGCTGCTGTGTGATGGCGAAGCGGCTAAGCCTCGTGACCGCTTGGTCCGCCCATGAGCGAGCCACTCGTGGTCGTGAACTGCAAAACCTACGCGTCTGCTTCAGGCCACGCCGCTTCGGCTTTGGTCGGTGCGCTGGCCAACGTGAACAGCGACGGAGTCCGCCTTGTCTTGGCCGTCTCCGCCTTTGACCTGCATGCACTGGCAACGGCCCATCCTAACCTCGAATTCTGGGCCCAACATCTCGATCCAGTGGGTCAAGGCTCCTTCACCGGATGGCTCGAACCTGAAACGGCAATGGACCGTGGGGCCTCTGGGACGCTGATCAACCACGCCGAGCACAAAGTGGACCTCGACCATGTCGAGCGCTTGTTGGGTCAACTCGACGGACGCATCGAAACCTGCGCGTGCGCCGCGGACGAGGAGGAAGCGAAGGCTTTGGCTGGGCTGGCCCCTGCAATGATCGCCGTTGAGCCTCCCGAGTTAATCGGAGGTGACGTTTCGGTCACCAGCGCAGACCCCGGCATCGTTCGAGACACGGTCCGGCTGGTCAAAGACATCGACGCCGAGATCATGGTCCTCTGTGGCGCCGGGGTCAAGACCGGCGAGGACGTCAGCGCCGCGCTGCGCTTGGGCGCTGAAGGTGTGTTGCTCGCCAGTGGTGTGACAAAGGCCGCCGACCCCGCCGCTGTTCTTCAGGACCTCGTTGACGGTGCCCGAGGAGCGTGACTGCTCCCCGCGCCATCGACCTCAACGGGACACGTCTCGAGGAATGGACACCTTCTGCAGTGCACAGATGATTCGGCAAGCGGCAACGAGGCCAAACCGTGGCGCTGCCAACGGCGATGGAGTCCAGCCATGGCCCGCCGGTCGTGAGCGATCAGCGCCTCAGAAGCGGCTTCGAGTTCAGGGGTGACCAAGACCACACGATGCAGCCACGACGAGGCAACCCATCGCATCACCGTCACGGTCTTGTCCACCGGCTCCGACCGGCTGTGCATGGTCCAGCGCCTGCTGATGGCGGCCTCAAGATCGTCGACGGCAGCTCTGTGACGGCCACGTCGCAAGAGCATCACCCGCGAACGACGCCCTCCCACCACGGCTTGTGGGGCGGCCCACAATGGACCGCAGGTGTCGTCAACCGAACGGAGCGGGGAGGGAACGGAACACGGTGCGCCCAGCGGGAGGTGGTGTTCCATCCAAGGATGGCGAAAAAGCAGGTTCATCTTGAACACCTCACGACGTGCTTCTCGGCGACGGCCAACGGCGTCCAAGTCCAGCGCCTCACCCGCTGCCATCATTCGACGCTCCAACACCACGCGGTGCAGTCGGTTGGACCAGGCATGCCCTTCTGATCGGTCTTCGAACAGGTCTTTCCGTACACCGTCGATCAGGCGCTTCAATCGCAGCCGCGGGGTCGGGGCTGCGGGCTGACCGGTCCGGCCGTTTTCTCCGGGATAGGTCAACACATAGCGGCGGGCACAGGTTTCGAGGAGCCAGCGGCGNCTTCTGCTCCAGCCGACGTTCGGGACCATGCCCTGCGGTTCCAAGGTTTACCCGCATGAAGGTCGTGCTCAAAGCACGCCGATGCTGATGAGGAAGAGCACGTGATTGATCGTCACCCACACNCCAATNGGCACCAAGGCCCACCCGGAGAATCGAGCNAAGGATTCAGCGCCGTAGAGCCCNAACATCCGTGANAGCGGCCCACCAACNCCGGCAACAATGCGCAAGAGAAGCACCACCACGCCTGCGACGAACGCGAACAACAGGCCATTCAACAGTCCGATGAGGANNCCNCCGANGCCCGACAACATGGCAGCACCGACGCCTTGAGCAAACATGGCTGGCTCAGCGAACCAAGCNAACCAACCCACCCACACGCCGAGGAGCACGTCCCGAGCGAGGTCTTCCTCCGCGCGCCACCGTTGGAAGACCTCCGGCGTCAAGCGGTGGATCAGCCGGCCGAGGANATCGGATTCGAACGGTGCGCCTCGGATGGCGGTGACCACAGCCATTTCGATGAACCAGGCGTAGCTGATNAGATCCAAGGTCGAGCCAAGGGCTGCATCGAATGGAATGAAGGTCAGCAGCAGCGAAGGGAGGTTCACCAAGGCCACACCCGCGCCTGCGGACACGATGATGCTCCCCCACAGCGTTCCCGGTGGTAACGGCTCCTCNGGCTTTTCCCAACCGACGCGAGGCAGGGCTAGGAAGAGCAGGAAGAGGCAAGGTCCGAAGGCCAAGCGCAAGTAGGTGGATGCAGATTGTGAGCCTCCCCGTTGACTGGCCGTCATGGCCTCGCCAAGCTCGGTGTACGCTTGGGTCGGAGAAACTGCAGAGGACACGCGACCGGCGCGATCAACCACCACCACCGCATCGGCTTCACCGGTCGGGAGGCTCGCAGCGAAATCCCCGGTTGAATCNAGAAGGACCGGCCACGTGACGTTGTAACGCTCCACGTAGGCGGTNGCGTCCGTCATCAACGCGTCCTGGCCAATGATGACCGTCAGCACCGCCACATCACCGTCGTAGCCCGCCATTGCGGTCTCAAACTCCCGAAGNTGGTCGGCGCCGTTTTCAGAGCCGGGCATGAGCACGCTGACCAGCATCAAATCGGCACCGTCCATGACTTCGCTGGGCGACAGGATGGTGCCAGCGGCAGCGTTCATGGAAGGGTCTCCGAGACGGATGCTGTCGTCGACCACCGCCTCTTCACCAAGGTTGTCCTGCACGATGCCAAGAGGGACCATGGCCAAGGCCAAGATCAACAATGCCGCAAGAATTGGAGGCGGCAAAGGCAAGCCTGACCTGAACGCGACCACGACAAAGGCCAGCAAACTGCCCATGGTGGTGAGCGTCAGCCACAGACCGGATGATGCAAAACCTGCATCTGGTTGTTCGACGATNTCTCGCACGTAACCCGTGGCATGGCAATCCTCGTTGGGGTCCGAACCCACCACGGTCACACAGATTTCCAGACCGACGTGTCCGATTGGCATTTCCTTGACGCCCGTCCACGTCCACGCCGTGTTGTTGCCGGGGAGCACGCGGTCGATGAGCACGCGACCGGTNGAGGTCTCAACGAGGAAATCGCCGTCGCGCGTGAAGAGTTCATCGTCCTCGAGCGGCCCCCAAATGGACCACGTCACGGCAGGACCGCCGTCGGCCCAATCGATGTCGTCGGCACCCCATGGAAGGTCGGCGCTGAACGCGACCTGAGCACGCCGGGAGGCATCCACCTTCAGCGTCGCACTCGGTTCGTAGATGTCCCCTTCGATCACAATGCCGCCGGCGTTCTGTTCGAAACCACCCCACAAAACACGGGCGCGCGTTCCTTCACAATCGTGTTGCATCCACAAGCTGAGGGTGAAGGCATCACCCGGCTGCATGGAGAGGTTGACCTCAAGCCGCTCGCCTTCGAAGAGCTCCGAATCGTCGTTTGACACCGCCTCGATGACCTGCTGAACCGTTGAGGTGTAGGTCGAACTTCCCGCCTGCACTTCCATGCGCAGCGATGTTTCTTGCCCACCGTTNGTGAAGGGGTTCGTGGCGGAGCANGAGCGCGCAGGNGCTTGCTCNAGGCGCACAGAGAAGAACACNGACATGTTCACCGTGGCTTCGATGGGGTTGACCAGAGGGGGNGACGAGACGCTGAACACCGGCACTTCGCCAGAACCTCCGAGGACCTCGAAGTAGCCNACNGCTCCGTCGGTGCTGTTGCGNTGGAGGACGGCTTCCTCTTGGTTGAGACCCTCGACATAGAGGCGCATGAGGTCATCAACGCGCCATTCCTCATGCCCGTCCGGGTAGCCTTCGTCCTCTTCAGCGAGGGCGTATCCGGTCAACGAAGTGGTCGCGACCATGAGCAGGACGAGCAGAAGCGCCGCTCGCCGCATGGCCGNTGGTGCGCGCTCCGACACAAAAGCCCCACGTCCACACGGGACGGTTCAGGGGAATCCAAGCATGAGGGCGACGGTAAGCGAGCCAAACAGGATGGACGCTGCGTTAACGGTCCCTTTGGTCATCAAACCACGGTTTTCCAGGACCGCACCGAGCACGGAATCCATCTGACATCCAAGGAAGCCTGCCAACAGAACGAGGACGGGTTCGTAGGCGCGGAGAGGAACCTCGCCTTGGGCGGTCGCCGCAGAGGTGACGAAGGCCAAGCCACCAATGAGGGCTGCGCCACCAAAGGCTGCGGCCGTCCCACGTGGAGAAACCCCGCCGTTCAGCCCTGGCTCGCAACGGCGCAGGGNGGTGATCATGCGCACACGGTCGTCCAAGCAGCCGAACTCAGAGGCCCACGTGTCNGAGGTCGCCACGGCCACAGCAGCGGCGAAGACCCAGAGACCGGCGGTGTGCGCATCGAAGGCAAAGGCCACCAAAACGACCAGACCCGGCATCCCACCGTTGGCGACCACATTGGTCCAACTTCGCGAGCCATCTCCCGATTCNGACATGCCCTTCGCCGCTTTTTCCTCGAAACGGTGCTTGGTGGCATAGTGCGAGGACGCGAGGAAGGAAAGCAGGAGCAGCAGCCACGTCCAGTGCCCAAGGCCTCCAACCACCGCAGCCAACACCACGGCCGCGACCAAACCGCTCTTGTCGAGCACCTTGGCGCGGGTGCTCATGAAGAGCAGTGCGACGATGAGGGCACCCACGACGGCCAGGTTACCCTGGTTCAAGCCGGGATCCCAGAGCATGGCTCCACCCGGGCTTGGCTCGGGCGTAGGGGTGATGTGCCTTTCCCCGGTCAGAACGTCCCACCCGAGGTCTGTGCATCCATCAGGGCCGCCGCGAAGAGACGGCGTCCAGCCTGCAACACCAAGNCCACGAGGAAGAGGATCCAGCCGACGAAGGCGATGAACTGCGTCACNGCNGATGCATCCACAAGCCAAGNATCGAGGACCACGGTTGAGCCGTTCCACAACGCGTGTCCAGCAATCCCGACGAGAAGGGCAGGCAACAGGACACGTGGCGGTGCTGGACCGAAGGAGGAGGCCACGCGCCGCGTCCATGCGTCACGCTGAACGACCCAAGCCGACGTGGCGGTCGCGAAGGCTTGACCGGTCTGTGCGTTGAACAAGCCCCACGTCGCTGANGATGACGTTGCCTTCTCCACATGGTGTGCATGTTTGGCCTGAACGCACCCCAGCGCGTAGCCGCTAAGGCCGGTCCAAACGGCATGCCCGGGAATGGANCCAATGCCCCGAATCACGGAGGTGAACCCGTAGCTGAAGGCTGCCGTGGTGGGTTCAGCCACCAAAGAAAGCAGGACATACTGCAGGTTTTCGAGCATGGCAAATCCGAGCCCAACCGTGAACCCAACTTGCAGCCCACGGCGGCTGGAGTCGATCATGCCACGAAGGCTCAACACCGCCAAAAATTTGCAGATTTCTTCACCGACTGGAGCAGACACCGTCACCGTAAGCGCCTCGGTCATGGCAAGCCCGGTGATGCCAATGGCGGCCAAGCCCATGGGNAACAGCAGGCTGTTGATGACCAAAGCAGGGAAGGTGCTCAGCATCCCTGCNATGAGCATGGCNTCGCCTTGACGGCGATCNGTTTGCAGCTGGAGCACCTCTGAGGACACGGCCCACCAGATGAACACNGGGATGGANAACCCGATCAACCACGCGGGGATGAGCAGCAACAAGAACAGGATAATCTGAGCGCCAACGGCCTGCAATGCCCCTAACGGCACCAGCACGAACACCATGACGCCCACCGCACCAAGGAAGAGCGCGGCCAGCGGGCCNGGCCGGGGAAGGTCGAGGGGCGGAGAGCGCCGAATGAGGTGNTGCCTGAGCACCGTCGGCCACGGNGTCTGCAGCACNGTNTCGCCNGGCAACTGGTGCGCNTGCTGTCCNCCGCTNGCGGCCTCNGCGAGGATGACGTGCGTCANACGAGGCCGACGAAGGAAGAGCACGAACGCCACCAACGGAAGCGAACACAACGCTCCAGTGAGGCTCATCCATGGGTTCGCCGGACCNGGCTGCAGGTCGAAGTCGCCGTCGAGCAGCCCCACGAAAATGAAGGTNACAGGGGTGGCGATGAGGTAGAGAAGAATCACCAGCCCAACCATCCGACCTACGGTGCGCCAAGGGGTGGACGGTGAGGCCAGCACCAGCCCAANNGGCGGAGGCGACAAGGGTCGCGCGGCCACGGGACGCATGCATNTACACCTCCCTGAGCCCTATAGACGCTGCCGCTCCGCCCCTCAGTTCGCCCATCATCCGCCCTCATGGGGCGCCGTGAACGTTGTCATCATCGGGGTGGAGGGTCATCCAAGGAAGGGGTAGGTCCAATCCGTGGGCGGCGCGAAGGTTTCCTTGATGGAACGAGGNGAGACCCAACGCAGGAGGTTCAGNGGAGATCCGGCCTTGTCGTTGGTGCCGCTNCCACGTGCACCGCCGAAAGGCTGCTGACCGACCACGGCGCCCGTGGGCTTGTCGTTGATGTAGAAGTTCCCAGCGGAATNCCGCAGCCCGGCCATCGCCGTTTCGACGTGGCGTCGATCTGTGGCGAAGATGGA
>NZMM01000060.1 GCA_002694585.1 Methanobacteriota archaeon | reverse complement strand
CGCGGCCAACGGCACTTTGCGCCACCACCTCGATGTGCTCCAAGGCAGTTCACGCCTGACCGTAATGCACGTCAACGGGCGCACCTGCTACTTCGCAGGACCCCCCGAGAGCGTTGAGTTGCTTCAGGGCCAATTTGGCATGTCACGCGCCGCAGAACGCTTGCCCATCGGGCTTTCCTTGGTTCAGCGCTCGGTCATCCTTTCCATCCGAGAAGACGGCGCGCCCAAGAGCCAGTCCGATCTCGCCCGTCGATTGGGCCGAACCCGTGCAAGCGTGCACTCCGCGGTCAAGGTGCTGCAGCGACGCGGCCTCTTGCGGCAGGACAGCCTCACCCTCTCGCCACACCTTGAACACGACGACGCGTGGCGGGCTGGCGTGGTCTCGGGCCTCAGCGACGAGCCCTGAATCCGACGCCTCAAGCCACGACGGAAGCGGACGCTTCAAGTGCCCTGCGGCTTGGCTTGCCACCGAGGTTTGCCATGTTTCGCGCAAGGGTGGTCGAAGCCCCGTTGCCCACGGCACGGCGTGACCTCGATTCCTTGGTGGCATGGCTGATCGATGCCTTCGCTTTGGTGCGGCGCTCCGGCCCGGCCTCCGCCGACGGAGGGCGTGCCTCTCCCGTCCACCGCCTGCTCCGTGAACACGTCCTGATTGATCAACGCGGAGCGTGGGACGCCGGACAATTGGCCGACGATCTCGGCCTTGCTCCTGCCTCGCTCAACCACCATCTGACGCGCCTCGTCGAAACGGGGTTGCTCGGCCACACCGACGAAGGCAAAGGCTGGCGCAGGTACTACCTCCAGGGCGGAAGCCTCCGGTCGGCCGTCGAGCGGGTGCGCATCAACGCACGCTTGGTGACCGCGCAGCGCCTTCACACGCTGGCGCCGTATTGGACTCGGCAAGGGACGCCAATGGACCTGGACCTGGGAGAGGACGAGCCCTTGCCCTTGTCCCTCGGCATGGCTGACCTTCGCCCGCCGAGTCCTGAAAGCGACGCTGACGAGATGACGCTCTGGATGGCGGACACCGGACTGCTTGGTGAGCGCCCAGGGAGCGAAATTTCCAGCGGATCTTCCTCGCACCGTCTCTTCCTCATGCTGCTGGAGCGCGACGCGCCGCTGTCCACCGACGAAGCAGCGGAGGCCTTCGATTTGCCCGCAGCTCGAGCGGGCCGCATCCTCGAACGCTTCCGGGCCACCGGCGTGGTCGAACGCGTCCCGAGAACGGACCGCTTGGCCACCTCCCTTTGGTCGGCCATGATCGCCCAACATGAGCGCCGTGGTTCGGATTGGCTACTGCTGAAGGGCGGATTTCAGCGCTTGTTGAGCGAGGAGCAGCAAACCGCGCTGCTCAAGGCCCTGGACGCGGGAAACCTTCGCCCAGACGACGTCACGGGCGCGATGAACGGCGTCTCGGCTCAGGATCAAATGCTGCTGCTCAATTTGCTTGGAGGTCGTCTTGCGATGGGGCATCGCATGGCAGGCGCGAGCCTCGAGCAGGTCGAGCGGCGGGTTTTGGAACGCTTGGAACGCACGCTTCGGCGCATCGACCGCGTAGCGGAATTGATCGACGAGGCTTTGGCCAGCACTTCCGATTGACGGACCTGCGTTGATATGCAAAGAGGACGGGGCGCGGTCATGGGCACGGGGCCGTGGGAGCCGTTGGGGCCTTGGCAAGGTGAGCCTCGCGCCCTGATGCTTGCCCCAATGGCCGGCGTCACCGACCTCCCGTTCCGCCTGCTTGCAAGGGAATGCGGCGCGAGTTTGGCCATCACGGAATTCACCAATTCCACCGCCCTCACGCGGGAAGCCACGACCTCGTGGCGCCGCATGGAAACCCACGCGATGGAGGACCCGTTCATTCCGCAAATTTTCGGTGGCGACCTCGATGACATGGTCACGGCCGCTGGCCTGCTCGAGCCCCAAGCCGACATCATTGACCTCAACTTTGGCTGCCCTGCACCGAAGGTCACCCGGGTGTGTGCGGGTGCTGCGCTGATGGGGCACCCCGACATGCTGCTCGACATCGTGCGGGCGGTCTCGGAGCGCGTGGACCTTCCCGTGACGGCAAAAATGCGGCTCGGTACGGGCCAAGGTCCAGACACCGTGCTCGATTTGGTCGACCGGTTGCCTGAGGCCGGCGCCAAGCGCATCTGCATCCACGGCCGCACGCTCAAACAGCGCTACGCAGGCGTGGCCAACTGGGACACGATCGCTGAGGCCGTCGAACGCAGCACCGTTCCAGTCATCGCCAACGGCGACGTGGTGGATGCATCCTCAGCAGCGGCCTGCTTTGAGCGGACGGCCGCCGCGGGCGTGATGATCGGTCGTGGCGCCATCGGGCGACCGCAGGTGTTCGGTGAAATCCGTGTGGGCCTCGGTTGGATGGCCGAGCGTGAGCTGCCGTGGGTGGCCCATGACGCAGAAGCATGGGCCGCTGCAAGCGGCATCGAGCGGGCCTTCCTGACCCGGCGGTGGTGCTGGTCCCGCTACATCGAATTGGCCGAAGCCACCACCGGTTTGCGCGCCAAGTGGATGCAGCGTCACGCCGTGGCCTTCACCAAGGGGCTGCCCGGCGGGCGAGCCATCCGAGCCGCGATGCACAGCCAGCCGGACGAACACGCGTTCGCAGCATCGGTCACGGCTTTCCTCGAAGGCGAAATCGCCCACTGAGGCTCAGAAGGAGGACTGCCACTCTTCGAGGTCTTGCGCCTCGGCCCAAGCTTCGTCGGTGGTTTCTCCGCGAATCTTGAGGACTTCACGAGCGAGCAGCCAGTAGATGAGCGCCAACGAGCGGCGACCCTTGTTGTTCGCGGGAATGGCGACATCGACGTTGCGCAGGTTGTTGTTTGCGTCCACCAAACCGACGATGGGCAATCCGGTGTTCACCGCTTCGATCAGGGCCTGCTGGTCAGCAGCAGGGTCGGTGACAAAGAGCATGTCCGGCTCGACGTAGGAGCGAAGGGCCGGGTTGGTCAGGCTNCCGGGGNTGAAGCGACCCACGGAGGCGTTGGCTCCAATGGCCTCNGCAAAGAGACGCGCGGGGCGCTGACCGTACTGCCGAGCAGAGACGACCATGACGCGGCCAGGTTCGTAGCGGCAGAGGAATTGAGCGACAAGGCGGATGCGCTGGTCGGTGGAGGCCACGTCGAGGAGGTACAAGCCGTCGTCGCGAACGGTCTGGATGAAACGGGCCATGTCGGCGCTCTTTTGCTGGGTACCGATGTTGACAGCGTTCTCTTCGTATTCGGAGAAGGGAACGAGCAGGGCGACGTCGTCGGACATTCGAGAAACCTCAGCACTCGCGCGACTTGAAGCCTCTATTAAACCGCTTCGCTGCGGCACACCCCACCGTTGACGCCAGCAGGCGAATCAGTCAAGGCATGAAGCGCATCCCTCATCCCGTGTCGCAAGAGNTGGAGGTTGGCTNGGCCATGTCCATCAGCGCAAGCGATCTGGAACGGCACACCTACTGCCCGATGTCTTGGCATCTNTCACGCGAAGGCGTCGGTGCTGAAGGCGANGCCGTGATCGAAGGGGTGCGACGCCACGCAGAAATCCATTCGACCATGGAAGAGGCACGGGTCGGGCGGCAAGCCTTCCGCCGCTCAGCGACCATCTGGTCGTGGTGGTTCACGGTGGTGTTGGTGTTCTCGCTTGAGAGCTTCATCATCTACCGCTTGCTCAACAGCGAAGCCTCTCCGGTGGAAATGGCCCGTTTTCTCTCGACGCTCGGTCTGAGCTCCCTCTTTGCGGGCGTGTTGCTCATTCTGCTGCCTTGGCGTGAACCCTTGAATTGGTCCATCCCGGATTCGAAGACGGAGTTCGAGTCCACGGGAGTGATGCCCATCCTCAACCCTCCCGACTTCATCGGCGGTTGGTTCGAGGGGGGGCGCTTGGAAGCCAGCTTCCTGCTTGCTGCCATCGTGTTTGGTTTGCATGCCTTGGCCTTGGGCACCTTCCTCGACGCGGAAAACGCAGCCTTCGTGCTGGTGATCTCTGCCTTCCTCTGGACCGGTCTGGCGTCTTGGCGGCTCCAAGTGCTGCTTTTGGCGCACCAGCAGGCCGAAGTGGCCCGGGTCAAGGCTGGGCTGGACGAGAACACCGAGGTGGTGTACTCCGATGACGAACAGGGTGCAGGTTTGCTGACGGATCCGAAAACAGGCCTGCGNGGACGACCTGATCAAATCGTCATCGTCGACGGCGACTTCATTCCAGTGGAGCAAAAAACCGGGAAGATTCCCGCCAAGCCTCACGATTCACACCGGATGCANGTCCTCGCCTACTTGCATCTGGTGGAATGTGAAACGGGACGGTCCTCACCCTACGGCGTGATCCGCTACGGCGATGACCACCTCTTCCAGGTGGCCTGGGACGACATCGCTCGAGCAGACCTCTTCTCAGCGGTCGAAGAAGTGCAGCGCCTCATGAAAGAAGGCGGGGCAACACGAAACCACGAGCGCGTTGGAAAATGCCGAAACTGTTCACGGCGGCACGCGTGCCCTGAACGCCTTGATGCCTCAGCATGAATCCTCAAGCGGGTACTTCATGCAGTTGCGATGAATGGTCACGACGATGTTGAAATTGTCCTTGAACTGATTGAGGAAACGCTCTCCACCGCCCTGGGCCTCCACGGTGAGGANCCACTCCCCACCGGCGAATTCGGGTTGTGCAAAGTAGCTCTCTTCTGGCGGGTTGGCGTCCTCGCACACATCTGTGGACCACAACACGCCTCCTTCGGAGTCGGTGAGGGTTGCCTGAACGTAACGAAGGGTGCCACCTGCATCCAGACAACCGACGGAGTCGGAAGCCACGAAGCTGGCTTTGAAGTAGACGTCAATTTGGGTCACGGACTCGTCCACATAGAAGGAAGAGGAGTTGCTGTAGGTCTCGACCAGGTTGGTGAAGGTGTGGGCGAAGGCCACACGATCGTAGACCGTGACGGTTTCGACGCTGTCGCGTCGTGTCTCGAGAAATTCTCGTGCAGGAACCAATCCAATGCAGCCCGCGAGGGTGCTGCTCATGAGCAGCACGATGAGCGCCACGACCGTCGGACGGGGACCCATGGTCAGGCGTGGCGCGCCACCGTTGTGAAGATGTCGTCGANGCTCACTCAAAGGTGGCTCCACACACAGAGCACGACGTCGCGTCTGCAGGGATCTCAGCACCGCACGCACCACACTCGGCGGTGGCCGGGGCTGCTTCCGCCTCAGTNGCACGGCGACGCGTTGGCGAACGGCGGCGTTTNGGCTTGGCTCGCTTCGGCGTCAATTCATCGTCNNGNTGNTNTGCAGTCTCGCGTAGCGCCGGGCAGCGGTTCGCTGTCCTCAAAGGAGAAATCGGCCGTGGCCTCCTCGATTTCGTTGCCGGCCAAACCGCTGTCGGTCAGGCCAATCTCAACGCGAACCTTCTCACCGGGCATCACGCCCTCTTCGCCGGTCAACTCGTACAGNCGTTCGCGGATGCCNGCGTCCGAAGCCGAAAGTTCGCTCCCGTCGTCCTTGAGCGCCTGNACGTCGCCCTTCGCCGCGATGATGTCGTCGATGTCCTGACCACCGAACGCGTCCTTGGTGGCCTGCAAGGTCGGCGTNACCGAGTTCTCCCANGCCTCGAGTTCCTCCTCGGTCATGGCGTCAAGGTCAACGTCCATCGCGTCCAAGCGACTTTGCGCTTCAGTGACCTCGGCCTCGGCCAAGTCCATGTTCTCGTCCCAGTCCTCCTCAAGGTCATCCTCATCGTAGCCAAAGGCCTGCACGGTTGCCGCGAAGTCCTCGGTTCCGCTCACGATCTCGTCGTCGTCCTCGTCCTCCTCAACAGGAAGGGGAACCTCCACCTCGACCTTGCGCTCAATGCGCTTCCGTTGTTCGAAGAAGGAGGCGACGTCCTGGGGCGCACCACAGTAGGCGCAATTTTCCATCAAGTCTGGAATGGATTCGCCGCAGTCNTTGCACTCGTGGAACTGAAGGCGGGCCTTGGCGAGGTTGAACTTGCAGTGCGGGCAGCGGNCTTCGTCACCCTCCAACTCGCCGTCACACGACGGACAATACTCGAAGATGTCGCGTTCGACCTCCTCGTCGCGGTCCCGGGTGATGATCACACCGAGCACGAGAACGCCGATGAGGATGAGCACCAGAAGGCCTGCCCAACTGAGAAGCCCGCGGAGCGAGCGCTGCTCGTCCGTGATGGAATCGTCTTGCACCGCCGCACTTGCATACGCGCGCGTGAAGACCGACGAAACGTCCACGTCATCNGGGACCAACCGCACAGCGGTTTGACCGGTTTGGGCCTCGAAGGTGCAGGAGACGGTGGCGCGCTGACCACGGGTCTCGATNANCACTGGGATGGTTTCGAACACGTTGCCAGCACCGTCGTCACAGGTGTAGTTCACCGGGCCGGTTTCGATGGAGGTAACGCCGATGGACATCGTGTACATCTGNCCCGGCGTGAGGGGTGCCGCGGCAGGNGCCTGATTGGCGTCGACCAATTCGAGGGTTGGCGTGTTCCATTCCAACCTGAGNGGNGCTTGAACCTCAACGGACACCGTNGCACGGCTGTTGTCNGGATTGTAATCCCANGAGTCGGCGTCGGGCACGTAGCGTGCGGTGAATTCCGCCGTGTGCTCACCNAGCGCGGTTGGCAAGGGGTTCTCAGGACTCCAGAACTTCCCTTCCGCTGCATCGAGGAAGATTCTGTCTTCGTACTCGATGCCCTCGAAACTGTACTCCAGCGTCCCTCGGACGGGGATTTCGCCGACGTTTTGGATGAACACGGACCATTGCACGGCTTCGCCAGACTCCGGCTCGGAAGGGTTCGCGATGGGCGGGTCAAGCTGGACGTCAGGAATGGGCAAAAGGTCGAGGTTCCCTGCGGGACTTCGGTCGTTGGTGGTGGATTCCTGGACAAAGGAGGCGGTGCCGAAGGGATCGATGACCGCCACCACCTCGCGGGAAATGCGCTGGAGACCGACCACATCGTCGGAATCAATCGTCGTCTGCCAGGTGGCTGTGGCATAGCCCTGGCCCGCAACGGTGACGCTGAAGCTGCCAAGCATGAGGTTCCCTCCGTTGTCGTTGGGCACTTCCAAACGCATGGGGACCTCGACGGTGCCGTCGCCGTCAAATCGCTCGATCTCACCGCTGACGGTCCACGGCCCGTTGAGGGCGCCGTCCACCACGGTCACCGATGGCGCGCCTTTGTGGCGCAGGTCCATGCGTGGATGCACGGTGAAGGCGAAATCGTAGTCCTGATTCTCTTCCTGAGATTCCACCACGGCGTCCTCCGCGTCGGGGGTGAAGCGCAGCACATATTCGCCGGTGGGTGGAGCGCTGAAATTCACCGTCACGTTGGTCGATGCCCCAGCGTCGAGGGCAACGACGGCGAGACCGTCCATGGCGACGCCGTTCAGCGCAACGCCAAGCACGCTGGCCGCAGCAGGCTCGCTGCCGACGTTGCTGACCTCAACCTCAACCGAGGCGGCGTCCCCGGTTTTGAGGCTCGATGGGTCGAGAAGCTCTGCCCCCGTGACCCGGAGGTCAGGAAGTCCACTCACCTCGAAGGGCACGGAAAAGGTCTGACGGGTGTCGCCGTCGTGCTCGAAGGCCACCCAGACACGGTGTTGTCCTTCGGTCAACCCGTTCCAGTACACCGTTTTCGACGTCATGCCGTCGGCTTCAATTTCGTTGATGATGCCCTGCTCAAGCAGACGATCGGCGTTGACTGCATCTTTGTAGACAAAATATTCCACCGTGTACGCGCTTTGGCTTGCGGTGTTCAGGAAGGCGATGGTGATGGCCAAATCGTCACCCGCGGAAGGCGTGGAGGGTTGCAGGGTGACCGTTGATGCGCTGGCCTCGATGGAGCCACTTTGTTCAGCGCTGACCACCATCGGACCGGCCAAACTGCAGAGCAGGAGCGCCAGCAGCACCACGGCAGGACGCTTGGACATGAGGATGAACACGCTCGCACAGCACTTGAACCTCTCTCCATGCAACGCGGTTTCGGGCCACAGTCCCTCGGTGGATGGGAGGATTGAAGGACGGCAGGATTGGTCTGTGTTCCATGAGGGGGGTCGGTTCCGTGCTTCTCCTCACCCTCTTGGTGTTGGCCTTGGCACAACCGTTGGCCCCNGCGCCAACCTTGGATGAAGCCCAAGGGCCGTCCCCGAGCACAAGCTCCCTCGCCTTGGCGTTCAGCGGGCCAAGCGAAGGTGAGTCCATCACTGGCCTCTTGTCGGTCACCGTGACGGCCACGGGGACGGGCACCCTGTCATGGGTCCGCATCGACGTCAGCGACGGCAGCGGATGGAGCGAGGTCGGAAACCGGAGTTCCAGCCCTTGGTTCGCTCAACTCGACACCACGACCTTGACCAATGGATCCTACCAACTCCGCGCGGTCGGACTCGACGCNGACGTCGATGATGAGGTGACGGGATTCTCCCCGAACTTCACCGTGGCCAATCAGGTCCCCGTCATCACCGCGTTCTCAGTGCTGANCCCAGGGGCTGGAAACGGCACGTCGTCCAACGANCGCTGGTGGTTCGCCACACCGGCCAACGGCACCCTGCAGTTCCGTTGGGGAGCAAGCGATGACGACCTCGAACGGGCCACCCTGTCCAACGTACCGGGCACGGGCAATCCTGCCTCCGANGGACCGGGAACGCTGGCCTATGGCTGGGACTGGACGCCGGGTGATTTGACCGAAGGCACCTGGAACCCTCGCCTCAACNTCCTCGATGGNTCTGGNCTGACGGCGTCCCTGACCCGCTTCATNGGCATCGACCGCACCGGTCCAGACATCGGCGCCATCACCGTGGGGAGCAGCGGCGGCTGGCAAATGGACGAGGACATCACGCTCAGCGGAATCAAGAGCACCGCCGATGACGGATTCGGCTCAGGCGTTGCCTCNACCGAGTACTCGCTTGACGGGCANTCNTGGCAAAGCACCACGGCCGACAGCCTCGAACTGACCCTGCCCGAGGGGCANAACACCGTTCGGTTGCGGAGCGTGGACCGTGTCGGCAACGTTGGACCGGTCACTGAACTCCCGGTGAACGTCGACTTGACCCCCCCAGAGGGCTATGGATGGGTCGTGGAGGAATTGACCACCAACCGCGTCGATCCTGCCCCGATTCGATACGTCGCTGAAGACCTCGGCTCTGGTGTCGACCATAACGCGTCGACCATCGAGTACGGCTTCGACACCAACGGTGTCGGAAGCATCCCCGACATCACGGGCCGGTGGATCACCCTNGGCAACAACGCCGGCCTGAACACCACCCTTGACCTCGCGTCGTGGGCGACGAAATCTGGCCAATACCTGCTGCTCCGTGCAACGGTGGTCGATGGAGCGGGCAACGCCATCGTGACCCCCGCCGCTTCGTTCCAGGTCCTTCCGGGCTTGGACATGATGTGGAACGCCACCAACACCACCATNGATCGGCTCATCGTACGTCCCGGTCAAGCCACCGGCGGGGTGCAGATCGAGTCNACCATCGACGCCAACGAAGGGTACGACGGCACCGTCGTCGTCCGGTTGGAGACCGCTCCGGCCGACCGCTTTGCTGCGGTGGACTGGACGGTGATGGAATCGAGAACCCTCCCCGCGGGAAGCCTCTCGAACGGAACCCATTCAATGACCTGGAACCTGACGGTGACGCTTCAGGGCCAACTTGACATCCGTGTGGTGATNGACCCNTCNGACACCATCGATGAATACAANGAGGGCAACAACGCCATNCACTTCGTGGTGACCGGCGCAACGATCAGCCCTGGGTTGGTTCCCTCCTTCGCGCCCTCNATNGGACTTCTNCTGCTCGCCGGNCTGCTCTGCGGCGTGCTTGCGCGACGCCCACGGGATTGAAAGGGAGCGGCAGTTCCGACGCACCATGCGACAAGCCCTGCCACGGGTGCCGAAGGACCGCATNGCGGTGCTCATCGGTGCGAAAGGTGGCACGGTGAAGGCCTTGGCCAAGGCGGCCGGTGCCGAGTTCATCGCCATCGATTCCGAGACCGGCGACGTTGANGTCGAGTGGGGTGAGCCAGGAACATACGACCCCGTGAAGGCGCTGAAAATGCCTGACGTGATCAANGCCATCGGCCGCGGCATGGCCCCNAAGACCGCCCTGACCCTGTTNGAGGACGACTGCTATTTCGAGATGGTTGACCTTCGCGACCACGTCGGTAAGCGAGGCAAGCAGCTTCAGCGCATCCGCTCGCGGGTGATTGGGAGCCAAGGGAAAATCCGNCAACGCATCGAGGGATTGACCTCGACCAGCATCACGATCTACAAGTCCACCGTGGTGGTCATCGGTCCGGAGGAGGGGCTTGCTCTTGCTCGCCAAGCCGTGGACATGATCGCCGGAGGCGCAGAGCACGGGACCGTACTCAGCTTCCTTGAGCGAACCACGCGGAAGAATCGACTCGAGCGTCGAAGCCTCGAGACCATCGAATTGCGCGAAGAAGGCCAGGACAGCACCGGCTTCGAAAACCTCGTCCCAGGGCTTGGCCTNGCTCGGGAACGACGTCACCGACGCTTCCGCGCCGCCCAGGTTGACCCCGAGGACGAGGAGGCCGTCGAGGCGCTGATGGACCTCGCCGAGGACGAAGCNGTCACTTGGGAAGAGGANTGATCAGGCCTCTTCGACGTCGTCAAGAGGCATTTCCAGCACGTCCGCCATGGCTTCTGCCAGGCTGACGTCAAGGCCTTGCTTCTGCGCCCATTCGACCAACCTGGTCACGTCACGAACAAGGAATTCCTTNGCTTTGGGATGCGTGTCGATGACCGCTTGCCCAACGTCGATGACGACCGGCTTGCCCTCGTGCCAGAGGATGTTGTAAGGGGAAAAATCGCCGTGCACCAAGCGCGCTTTCTGCCAAGACACGGCGAGGAAATGGAGCAACGTGTCGTACACCGCGTCTGCATCTTCCACCTCGACCTCACGGAGTTTTTTGGCCGGAGATTCATCGGTGCCGATGTATTCCATCACCAACACGTTGCGGTGAACCGCCACGGCCTTGGGCACCGGGAGTCCCCAGCGGGCCAAGCGTTCGAGGTTTCTGTGCTCTTTCCTCACCCAGATGTCAACGAGGTCACGGTGACGCCGCTTGAGGCCACCAAAGCGTTGGTCGCCCTCGATGTACTGCACCAGGTTTCGGAACACAGCGTTGGAGGTGTGGAAGATCTTCACCGCCACAGGGCCCCCATCGAGGTCGGTCCCATGGAAGACGTGGGCTTCCTTGCCCCGGGCGATGGGATGGTCCAGNGTATCAACGGCACCTGAGGTCATCAATTTGTAGACGGAAAGCAGGGTCAAGCGGTCAAAGACCTGGTCGAACACGCGGCGGTCGACCCACTCGAAGGGACCCGAACCGAGCACGCCTTGCAGCTTGCCTTCGATGTCTCGGAACATGCCGCGGTACCGCGCTTCCTTCATCCAGCGGTATTCAGATCCGCCCTGCTCCAAACCAGACACGAAAGCATCGCGTTCGGCCTGTTCNTGGGCGTGGTCGGCGGCTTCCTCCTTGCTCATCTTTGAACGCGNGCGGCGGCGGCGGCGGCGCTGTGCTGACCGCTCGGCCAACTCGTCCCAACCGTCCTCGTCCCACGACATGCCGACACCTTGCGGTTGAAGCGCTGCTCAGCCAAAGAGTTCGTCGACGCCGTCCGAAACGTCGTCGTCGCTCTCGTCTTCCTCGAAACTGATCGGGGTCACCTCAGGGGCGACCTCTGCCTCGGGCTCAGGCGCTGCCGCTTCGTCGTCGCCATCGCCGAAGAGGTCGTCGTCATCGCCGAAGAGGTCGTCGTCATCGCCGAAGAGGTCGTCCTCGTCGTCGTCTGCGAACATGCCCTCTTCGTCGTCCCCGTCGTCGCCAAACAGGTCGTCGCCGCCATCATCCTCGACGGCCTCGCCTTCGTCGACGTCCCCGAAGAGGTCGTCGTCTTCGTCGTAATCGTCGCCTGAGAACGAGGTCCCGAACAGGTCCACGACGTCAGGGAGGACGCCCTTTCGAGAGAGGTACATGGCTTGNGTCTTNGTGTAGCGGTGCTTCACGTCGGCCTTGCTGTCTTGGAAGTCCCACGGCCAGACGATGATGAGATCACCCTCACGCACCCACTGACGACGGCGCATCTTGCCGGGAATGCGCGCAAGGCGCATTTCNCCGTCTGCGCAGAGCACGTTGACGCGGCGTCCACCAAGGATTTGCTCGGCCAAGGCGAACATCTCGTTGACCTTGGAATTGGGCATTTTGACGCGAATGCGTCCGACGCTGGCCTCGCCTTCAGGAGACTCNAGCCGAGCGAGTTCTTCCTCGTCGACCTTCTCCTCGCGTCGTCGTCCCATTGCCGTCGCCCAACTCAGCGAGCGGACGACCCCTCTTCAATCCCACCGCAAGCNAGGNGCTCAACGCAGCAGAGCCTCAGCCGCGTCTCGGCAGACCTCGATGAGCGGGTCGCCCCACACGCCGAATCCGACGGTGCCGATCAGGCAAATCGCGATGGCGATCGTGGTGAAGACGGTGCGGGGTACGGGTCGGTCACGACCAACCGCAGGCGCGTCAAAGAACATCACCACNCCGATGCGGAGGTAGTAGTAGACCGAGATGGCGCTGTTGAGGANCATNAGGAGCGCCAAGGACCAGACCCAGTGCANGTCAAGACCAAACACGCTGACGGTGGCNCCGCTTCCCGCCACATCGACGGCGGCGACCTTGACGATNCCCATGATGACCAGGAGCTTCGAAAGGAAACCGGAGAGCGGCGGCACGCCGGCCAAGCTGAGCATGAACACGAACATGACCACCGCAAGCAACGGAGAGCGCTTGCCNAGGCCGGACNGCGTGCGGTCGTCCCGAACNTCGCCTTCGTGCTCNAGCAAGCCGATGACGAGGAAGGCGCCCATTTTGAACGCCACGAGCACCACGAGGTGGAACANCAGNGCGGTCAGGACCGCTTCGGACGCCGCTTCTGCGGCGCCGTCAAGGGACGCCTCGCCGAGGTTCCACACGCCGACCGCGGTCAACGCGGCCATCATGTAGCCCGCGTGCGCGACCGAGGAGTAGGCCAGCATNCGCTTCGGGTTCTTGCTGCCGAGCGCGGCCAGGTTGCCCCACGTCATCGTGATGGCCGCGAGCACACCGAGGAGCACGAGCCAAACGGCGCTGCNCTCGGTGCCTTCGGGNAGGGTGATCACNAGCAGGATGCGGAACAGCCCGACCATGCCCATCGCCTTGCTGGCCGTGGCNANCAGTCCAGCGAATGGGGAAGANGCTCCAGCGTAGGCGTCAGGNGCNGCGAAGTGGAAGGGAGCNGCGCTGACCTTGAAGCCGAAGCCGACCAGCATCAGACCGAGGGCAACGTAGGGCAGGATCTCCTGACCGATGTTGGCCCACGCCATCGCGAGAGCGTCCACCTGCAGCGTACCGGCCCAGAGGTACAGCAAGGACAGGCCGTAGAGGCCAACGCCGGAGGAAGCGGATCCGACCATGAAGTACTTCATGCCGCCTTCAGAGCCAAACTTCGACTCCTTGTTGAACGCCACGAGGATGTAACTCGAGAAGCCGGCCAACTCCAGCCCAACGAAGAGCACGAACAGGTTCTCGGCCAAGGCCACCGTGGTCATCCCGAGCGCACAGGTCAGCAACAGGATGTGGAGGTCGGCCTGGCGTCGGTTGTTGTAGAGCGCAGAGAGGCTGCGCACCTCGCGAGCAGGGGTGGTGCGGTAGCGGTCGTTGGAGGCGAGCGCCACCAAGAACAGCGCGCCGATGAACAGGGCTTCCATCAGTCGACTGAAGGGCGTCGCGGCGAGGATGCGNACGCTGTCGTCGCCCACNGCGTGGACCAGCACCTCTTGTGTGGTGTGGTCCCACGTGGTGAGCAGGTCGTTGATGAGCAACACCAGCGCGGTCAACAGGGTCAGGACCGAGATGTAACCGGGGAGGTCNGGGCGGCCGGTCAGCGAATACCGCTCGCCACCAAAGAACCAGGGCAGGCGAANTTGCGTCCCGGGCACGCGGAAGGTCCCACGGCCGAGGTTGGGCACGANGATCATCAGCACGAGGCCAAGCGCGAGCACGGTCTCGGCCGCAAAGTAACCGAAGAAGCCGGCCGAGAACGGCTCCACGCGAAGCAAACTGCTCATGTCAGGCACCTCCAAACAGGGCAGCGAAAATCGTCTGCGTGTACGCGTCCATCATGTCGAGCGCGAGGAAGGGGAAGATTCCGAAGAGAATCGTCGCCACCGCCAAGATGAGCATGGCCACCTTCTCGGACTGGTCGAGGTCAGGNATGGGCTTGCCTTCCAANGTGNCCGGCGGCTGGGTCTCGTCTCCACCTTCGAAGATGGTGCGNTGCATCGACCAGAGGTAGTACGCGGCGGTGATGGCCAAGGCCAGNCCGGGCCCGAGGATCCACCAACCAAAGGCGGCCCAGTAGGCGACCAAGAGGAGGAACTCAGCGACGAAACCGGCCAAGAGCGGNAGACCNAGGCTGGCCATCCAACCGAACATCATCGAGGTGGCGATCCAAGGCGAATGCTTGGCCATGCCGCGCATCGCGCCGATTTCCATGCTGTGGTAGTGGTGCTTGAAGGCGCCACACACCGCGAAAAGCATGGGTGAGATGATGCCGTGTGCGAACATCATGAACAGGGCCGCAGCGTAGCCGATGGGTTGNTGGCTTGCGATACCGAGCAGGATCACGCCCATGTGGGACACCGAGGAATACGCGACCATCTTCTTCAGGTTCGTCTGCCCGAGGCAGACGATGGCCCCGTAGACCAGGGACACGAAGCCGAACAGCATGATGACGAACTGGAAGGTCTCGACCGCGTGCGGGAAGAGCGCGATGGGAATGCGGAACATCCCGTACGCACCCATCTTGAGCATCACACCGGCCAAGAGCATCGAGCCGCCGGTGGGGGCTTGCACGTGCGCATCCGGCAGCCAAGTGTGGAAGGGCGCAGCGGGCAGCTTCACCAGGAATCCGAGCATGAGCATCACGAAGAGCACGCTCTGCATCGTCTTGCCAAGGAAGATGCCGCCGTCGGCGTGCACGTCGTTGGCGATGCTGGTCAGGGCCACGAGGTCGAAACTGCGGCCGGTGAAGTCACCGGCCGCGCCGGTTGCGGCTGCGGGCTCTTGCAGGAAGTAGACCGTGATCAGCCCGAGGAGCATCACGACCGAGGCCGTGAAGGTGTAGATGAAGAACTTCTGAGCCGCGTAACGGCGCTCCTTTCCNCCCCACTTGAGGATGAGGAAGAACATCGGNATGAGGGTCAACTCCCAGAAGATGTAGAACATGAAGAGGTCNAGGCTGACGAAGACGCCCATCAGCGTCCCGCCCATGAGCAGGAGCAGCGGATGGTAGACGGCGCCTTTCTTCTCGTTCCAGGTGGCGATCTGGGTGACGGGCATCAGGAAAGCCGTCAGCCACACCATTGGGAAGGACAGCGCGTCAAGGCCAACGTGCCACGTCACGCCAAGGCTCTCGATCCANGGGTACTGGAATTCGAGGACGTACTCGTTGAAACCAATGCCGAGCCAATTGATGTCACCGAGCGAGCCCAAGGCCATGGCCGTGGTGACCACGAAGAGCACCAGCGAGANCACGAAGGTCACCAGACGCATGGCGTCCGTCGTTTGCGGGCGCAGNGACGCCGGCATCAAGCCGAGCAAGCCCAGGAGCATCAGGCTGACGACCATCGGCAAGCCAACGAGCACAGTGCTGATCAGGTCCATCAGGCCACCCCCCAGAGGATCACGGCGATGAGCAGCGTCCCAAGCGCGGCCATCATGATGTAGTCACGGGCCGAACCTGTGGTCAAGCGACGCACGGAAGACGACGTGGATTGGCTGCCCGATTCGATGCCCTTGATGGTCCCGTCCACGACGCGACGGTCGAAGGTGGCCGCAAGCACGGAGAACCCAGCCACGAGCTTCTCGCACGCGGCGTCGTACCACGCGTCGAAGTAGAGCCGCTCCTCGAGCGCGGTCGCGAGGGTGGAGTCGGCAAGGCCGCTGTTGTCGAAGTGCCGACGCGCGTTGACGCGCTCGGAGAGGTTGACGAAGGGCTGAATCCAAGGCTTGGCCTTNTGGCCNTCGTCAAGCGCCCCGCCGTGGAGGGCCATGGCGACCATCGGCCCCACCACAAGGGAGAGGAGGATGGCGATGTAGGTCAGGACGAGCANGTAGCCTGCGCCGGGGTTCACGAAGATGTGGTCCATCTCATACAGGAAGCCGTCGAGCAGGTTCATGTCGAGTTGCTTGCCGTTGTANCCGAGGTACTTCGTGACCTTCATGGACGCGAAGACGATGCCGCCAAGGCTCATCGGGATGAGCACGAGCAAGGGGATGGGGATCCACGGGGTTTGCTCGTGAACGTGAGCCGCCACCTCGGTCTTGGGCTTGCCAGCGAAGGTCATGAACCACATGCGGGACATGTAGAAGCCGGTCATGCCGGCGGTGATGAGCACGAGGAAAGCGGGCAACAGGAAGCGTGGATCGTGCTCCACGGCCACGCGCCAGGTGTTGGCGATGATGCCTTCNTTGGACCAGAAGCCACCNATGAGGGGCAGTCCAATGATCGAGGCAGAACCGACCAGCATCGCCGTGGCCGTGATGGGCAGACGGGACGCAAGGCCGCCCATGTTGGCCATGGACTGCGCGTCGAAGTCGTCGTGGTGGTCGTCGTGACCGTGGTGATCGTCCTCGTCGCCGTGGTCGTGGTGGTGCACGTCGTGGTGCGCGTGATGCATCTCGTGNATNACCGAACCGCTGGCCATGAACAGCATGCCCTTGGCCATNGCGTGGTTGAACAGATGGAANAGCGCGGCGCCGAAAGCCACGATCACGATCGTCTTGTTCTTGTCGTAACCCGCATAGGACGGGTCGTGCCAGTTGAGGGCATTGGCCAAGAACAACGCAGCACCGAGACCGGTGAAGATGTAGGCCAGTTGGCTCATCGTTGAGTACGCCAGGACCTTCTTCAGGTCCATTTGCACGAAGGCGATGAGCGCCGCCATGCATGCGGTGATGCCGCCGACAAGGGCGATGATGAAGGCGAGGTCGGTGAAGGCCCCGTGCATCGCTTCGTCGGCAAAGATGGGGAACATGCGGGCCACGAGGTAGAGGCCGGCGTTGACCATCGTTGCCGCGTGGATGAGGGCGGAGACAGGCGTCGGGCCCTCCATGGCGTCAGGGAGCCAGACGTGGAGCGGAAACTGGGCGGACTTGCCGACCGCACCGATGAACATGAAGCCCAGCGCGAGTTGCAGAGCGCCGCTCTTGCCTGCGTCGGCGATGGCCTGCANGTGGCCGCCGTCGAAGACGACCGCGTAGGACAGTGCGTCTTGGCCGGCCGCGTAGGGCTGGAACAGGTTCCAGAGCATCGCGAGACCAATGACGAGAAACACGTCGCCAACGCGCGTGGTCAGGAAGGCCTTCTTGGCCGCGTAAGCGGCCGAAGGGCGCTCGTAGTAGAAGCCGATGAGCAGGTAGGAACACAGGCCCATCAGCTCCCAGAAGATGAAGAGCCAGAGGAAAGAGTCCGAGAGGACCATGCCGAGCATTCCGGAACAGAACAGCACGAACTCCGCGTAGAAGCGGTGGTTGCGGTTGTCGTTGATTGGGTCCGTGTTCATGTAGCCGATGCTGAAGATGTTGATCAGCAGGCAAAGGAAGCTGGCCACGAAGAGGAGCATGATCGTGGTGTGGTCCACGTAGAAGCCGAAGTCGAGGCTCATGGCCTGGATGCTTCCGGTTGCGGCGTCATGCCACCCGAAATTCACCCAGTTGAGCACCGTAGAGGTGTCGGATACGGTGGTTTCTCCGATGAACTTCGCAATGAGCATCAGCGAGCANACGAGGCTCGCCGCCATGACNGGGAGNGCCAGCAGGCCACCTTCCTTCATCGTCCCCTTCCACCAGTCCTGTCCNTTGAACAGGCGNCCGAGGAGGAGGATGACCGGGAAGGCCAACATCGGAAGCAGAATGATGAGCAAGGCGTAGTCGGGCACGACAAGGCCCGATGCGTAGGAATCTCCGGCCATGGTCTCACCTCAGTGTTTCAACAGCTCGACCTCATCGAGCGAGATGGTCTCGTGTTGATTGTACATCGACAACAGGATGGCGAGACCAATGGCGACTTCCGCCGCGGCAATGGCGATGGCGAAGACGGTGTAGATCCATCCGGTCACGTCACCGTGGTGCACCGCCGCAGCAGCGAACTGCAGGTTGGCGGCGTTGAGCATCAGCTCAAAGCACATCAGGACGATGATGGCGTTCTTTCGGGTGAACGCCCCCCACAGTCCCATCACGAAAAGCATCGCGGAAAGGCCGCTGACGAACAGTGGATCGATCATTCCTCCTCACCTCCGTCCATGGCGGCCTCATGCTGCAANAGCAAGTTGTGCAGTTCGGGCAAGTCGATCTGCCCGGTGCCGTTNACGTCGAGGGTGCGCATCAGCGCGTCAACGTCACGGAAGGGCAGGTCGTCGATGCCCGCTTCGCGGAGGGCGGCTTCGAACTCCATCGCGTCGAGGGTACCCGAGCGGTCGCGGTCGAAGCCGGCGAACAGTTCGACCACGCTAAGGCCGCGGTTGGCCAAATGTTGGGCGAAGCGAGCGAGTTCGTCACCGTCGAGGTTGGAGACGGTCAACGCCTCAATCGCGGCCACGTCGAGGTCAGCCTCCTGCCAGAGCAGGTTCTCGAGGCGCTCGTCACGCACGAGGTAGGCCGCACCGATCATCGCCACGGCCAACAGCACGCCCAACAGGGCGAGGGGCAGCGACCANGCGCCGAACATGGCGTCGGAAAGCATCGGGGTGTCGAGGGTNGCGTCGCTTGGGCTGGCCCAGATNGCGTCGTCGGCCAGCACCCCGAGCAGCACAAAGAGCAAGGCCAAGAGACCGAGGCGCGTGGTGATGGAGGTCAGCCTCATTCGAAGTCCTCCTCGAGGATTTGGCGACGGGTGAGCATGATGCCGAACAGCACCACCAACCCGACGCTGGCGATGTACACCAAGATCTGAATGGCGGCGAGGAACTCAGCGCCAAGGAGAATGAAGATGCCTGCAATCGCCAGGAAGGCGAAGATGACAAAGAGCATGGAGTGGGCNACCTTCTGAGCCTTGATCAGCCCGTAGGAGCCCGCGAGCGCAGCCGTCGCGAAGAAAAAGAACACCACAGTTTCCGCGACTGCGCCCAGGTCCATCTCACGCACCCTCCTCTGCAGCCTTGGCGGCGCGAGCCGCCGCCTTGGCGCGCTTGTCGCGTTCCTTGTTGGCGCGCTTGGCCAGTTCAGCGTCCACCGCTTCTTGGTGGACGGAGGGCAAAACGCGCGTCCTGGACGCGTCAAACCAGAGGTCTTGACGTGTGAAACCGGACATGCCATCGTACTCGTTGGTCATGAAGAAGGAGGTGAAGCCACAGGCTTCCATGCACAGGCCGCAGAACATGCAGCGACCGAGGTCGATACGCCCGGACACAATTTGATCGTCGGCCGTGTGGACGCCTTCGCGTCCAACGACCTCTTCCTCGCCCGAATCGTTCCAGCGCACGGTGACCGTATCGCCGGACAGGTCGAGCACTTCACCGAAGCGCCACGACTCGGGAACGTCGTCGTGCGCGGTGGCGAGGTTGAAGCTGGCCTGTTCTTCGGCCACGCCTTCGATCTCCACGGCCGCCCAGCCGCCGACCTCAAGGTCGGCGCCGAAGCCTTCGTGCTCGCCTTCAGCGCTGTCCAGCACGTCCACGCGAAGTTCGGTGGTCATGTGCAGGCAGTCGTTCGGGCAGGCGCTGACGCACAGTTTGCACGCCGTGCAGGTCTCCCAAATCACGCCGATGCGCCCGTTGTAATTCCCGGGAACAAAGAGCCAGGGCTCCATGTCCTCGAGCCGCTCGTAGGGGTAGAGGATGGTTTGCGGCCGCCAGACCGAGGGGACGAGGTCGCTCGCTTCACGGTCGGCCGCGTATTGGTGCGCGTGCTTGGACACGTCATTGAACTCCACGTTGGCTTCAACGCGAGCCTTGCTGCCTTCATCGAGCACCTGTGGAGCCAAGGTGTTGTGGTAGCCCCACGAGAANCGCTTTCCGATGATGGGGAAGGTGCGCAGCGCAGTGATCATGGTCACCTTGAACGGGTACCAGAAGAGGTTGCGGAAGTTGGGTTGTGCGTGCGGGTGCATGGGCATGNTCTCACCTCACTCCGTTCCTGGGACCACGGTCCCTGCGGGTTCAAGCGTCCGAACGTGGAACATACGCTCCGGACTCGCGTCTTTGTCCTCGTCGTTGAGGAGGTAGAAGAACAGGCCAAGGCTGGCCACGGTCACGATGATGGGCAGGGCGTAGGCAAAGATGCCGAGGCCCCACGCGTTGCCGAGACCTTCCTCGACGACGCCGGCAGGGTCGTAGAGGAAGAGGCGGAAGAGCACCGCAATGAGCAGGTTGACCACCGAAAGCGGCAGCAGGATGCGCCAGCCAAATTCGAGGATTTGATCGGTGCGGATGCGGAGCAAAGCCACGCGAGCCCACACAAAGACCACGGCGAAGACAAGCCACGCCTTGAGCAGGACCCAGATGATGCTGGTGCTGGCAAGGCCAATGATGGGTACGTCGCCCCACACGCCCGAGAAGGGCGCGTGCCATCCACCGAGGAAGAAGTGCGCNAAGAGGATGCACGCGGCGTACGTGCGCATGTACTCGGCCGCGAAGAGCAGNCCGAAGCGCATGCCGCCGTATTCCGTCCACCATCCTTCGACCAGTTCGGCTTCCGCCTCAGGCATGTCGAAGGGNATGCGCTCNACTTCGGCGAGCATGGAGATGAGGAAGAGCGCGCCGCCGAGGGGCAGGAGGAAGAGGTTCCAGGCGCCGGATTGACCTTGGAAGGTCACGATCTCCACGAAGTTGAACGAACCGGAGACCACGCACACCGAAAGGACGGTGAGCAGGAGGGGAATCTCGTAGGAGGTCAACTGCACTGCGGAGCGAATGCCACCGATGAGGGTGTACTTGTTGTTGGACGCCCAGCCGCCGAAGAAAACNCCAATGGGCGCGATGCCGAACACGGCCATGGCGAACAGCACGCTCAGTTCNGGGTTGGCACCGTAGATGCCNGCACCCATGGGGATGAGCCCGAGGATNAGCACNGTGGAGGAGATGACGAGGTAGGGCGCCACTTCAAACACGAGTTTGTCCGCNCGCTCGGGAACCATGTGCTCCTTGATGAGGAACTTCATGCCGTCCGCGATGTTCTGGAAGAAGCCAGGGAAGATGGCGAAACCCATCCACGAGCGGTTGTTGACGCGGTCGACGGTGGGTCGGTCGGGGTCGTGGTTGCCGAAACTGGCGTTCAGCCAACGGTTCACNGCNCCGATCGGCTTGCCGATGAAGGGCACCATGTCCCACCAGGCGCCAGCCGTNGTACCGTTTTCGCCAATCCAGAGCGAGCGAAGCGAGGTCATGGCCCCACGGCGGTCCATCATTCGGCCCAGCTGCTTGCGCTCGATCCAGAGGATCATGAACATCGAGAGCATGATGGCCGCGAAGCCCACCAGCGACGTGATGAGCGCGCCGGTGAAGGCGGCGATGGCCTCGGCTTGGCCTTCGAGGGGTGTGCCGTCAAGCAGGTTGACGATGGCCCCGCCAAGGTTGTCGTAGACAAGCGAGCGAACGGTTGGCAGCTCCATGACNAATCACCTCAGCGGTCGGTCTCCCCGATGCACGGATCGAAACTGCCCATGATGGCCGGGATGTCGGCCACCTTGTAGCCGATCATCGTCTCCGCCACGAAGGGGATGGTGATGAACATCGGCGAGCGNATGGANAGNCGNTACGGGTTCTTNCCNCGNCCNTCGCCNCCGCCNTGGATGTAGAACTGGNNGGCGCGCCGCGGGTGCATTCGTAGTTGCTGAAGCCAGTGGCGCCGGCGGGTGCGCGTGTGGGTGCCTTGGCGATGATCATCTCGTCACCGTTGGAGTAGGTCGTGAATTCTTGCCGCCNGGNATCTTCTCGATGGCNTCGAGNATCATNCGNCAGGACATGACGCATCTCTTCCATGCGNACACGGTAGCGGTCNTAGCAGTCTGCNGCCCTTCACGNNGGTNGGCTTCTCNACGGCNGGCTCCCANTCNANNTGGTCGTACACCGAGTANGGGTGAGACCAGCGCACGTCGTAGTTCACACCGGAGGCACGCACGTTGGGGCCGGACACACCGGCCTCCACCATGTTCTCGGCCGTGGCGTAGCCCACGCCCTGNAGGCGAACGAGGAAGATGGTGGACTCGTCNAGCAGCATCTCGTATTCGTCAATGCGCTTCTCGAACAGCTTCACCTTGGCGATGAGGCGGTCCGCCCAACCGGGCGGAATGTCGCGCTTGACGCCTCCGATGCGGGGGTAGTTGTAGTGCATGCGGGAGCCGCCGAGTTCCTGAAGCAAGTCGAGGAACATCTCGCGCTCACGGAGCGCCCACGTCATGATGGTCAGGTTGCCGACGTCGGGGCCGTAGGCACCGAGCCACATCAAGTGGCTCGCGATGCGCTGGCACTCCGCCGCAATGCAGCGGATGTACTCGGCACGCTCGGGCACTTCGACCTCGAGCAGGTCCTCGGCCGCGTAGATGTACGAGTTCGACCAGGTCATGGCCGACACGTAGCACAAGCGGTCGCAGTACGGCGTGACTTGCGTGAAGTCGCGCGCNTCGGCGATNTTCTCGACGCCGCGGTGAATGTAGCCCAATTCTGCCTCGGCGTCGACGACGGTTTCACCGTCGACCTGAACGCGAAGCGTCCACAGACCGTGCGTCATGGGGTGCTGGGGGCCCATTGTGATCCACATCTTTGCCATGATGATCCCTCCTCACTTGACCCGGCCCTCGTCGACCGGCTTGCGGACGAAGCCCTGGGCGTCGTCGTACATCTCGTTGAAATCGTGGTAGCGAATCTTGTGCTGNTTCTGCAGCGGGTGGAAGCCCTCGGGGCTGTCGTGNGGGTTCAGCACGCGGAACATGTTCTCGTGGCCGTCGAACTTGATGCCCACGAGGTCCCACGTCTCCTTCTCGTTCCAATCCGCACCGCGCCAGACGGACTGAACGCTGGGCACACGAGGGTCGTCGCCTTGGGGCAGCGGAACGAGCATCTCGATTTCCAGCGGCATGTCCATGCCNGACAGNTTGCCGGCNACNAGGACGTGCGACGTGTTCGGCTCAGGGTTGCTGACCGGCATGCGCTGNAGGTGGTAGGCGACTTCCCAGCCGCGGTTGTCGTCGCCTTCNGGGAAATGGGTGCCCGTCACCATCGAGCAGTAGTTGACGCCCATGTCGTGCTTGAGGCCCTTGGCCACGGTGAGCACGTGGGGCGCAGGCACGGTGAGGCGAAGGAAGGCGAAGCCGTGACCTGCGGAGTGGTTGACCGCCTCGGCCATCACGCCGAGGGCCGACCACGCCTCTTCGGCGGCGGTCACCGCAGCGGCCACGGCCGCAGCGTTTTGTTCGGCGCTGATGCTCATGCCCATGCTCAGTCCTCCCCAACGATGAGCGGCTTCTCGCCGGAACGGCCGGCATCTGGTGCGCCGCCGATGCGGATGATCTTCTCACGAAGCAGGCCGAAGCCATCGATGAGCGCCTCGGGGCGAGGCGGGCATCCGGGGATGTACACGTCGACCGGAATCACCGTGTCCACGCCCTCGAGGATGTTGTAGGACTGGAAGTAGGGGCCGCCGGAAATGGCGCACTCGCCCATCGCGATGCAGTACTTGGGCTCGGGCATCTGCTCCCAAAGGCGGACGATGGGGTCGGCGAACTTCTTGGACACCGGCCCGTTAACCAACAGCACGTCGCTTTGGCGGGGCGAGGAGCGGAAGATGACGCCAAAGCGCTCTGCGTCGAAGCGGGGAATGGCCGAAGCGGCCATCTCGATGGCGCAGCACTTGATGCCGAGGTGGAGGGTGAACAGCGACTTGCGGCCGGCCCAGTTGAAGAAGCGGCCCGCGAGCACCGACAGGAATTGCTTCAGGCGGGTGGCCTTCAGTGATTCATCGGTCACGTCGCCAACAAAGTCGAGCAGTGCCGAGCTGTTGAACGCGGCGTAGTTTTGTCCTGGTT
>NZMM01000059.1 GCA_002694585.1 Methanobacteriota archaeon | reverse complement strand
GCCCACCCGGTCCGAGCAAGGGCGGCCCTCCCGGCCCGAAGAAGGGCGGCCCACCCGGTCCGAAGAAGGGCGGTCCACCTGGTCCAAGCAAGGGTGGCCCCCCCGGCCCGAAGAAGGGCGGTCCTCCCAAAGGCGGCCCAAGCGGTGGCCCACCGAAGGGTGGTCCGAGCGGAGGTCCTCGAAAGGGCGGCCCCTCTGGTGGCCCTCCGAAAGGCCCTCGCCGTGGCCCCCCCGGTCGCTGAACAGAGGCGAAGCCGGTGCTGATCAACCCGACGTGTGACGCGTTGCTGGAGTCCAACTCCCGCTCGTTTTTCCTCACGCTCAAAATCCTGCCAAGGAAGATGCGTCGTTCGATTGGTTTGCTCTACCTTCTGGCTCGCGTGGCCGACACCATTGCCGATTCAAAGACCGGTGAAGTCCACGCGCTCTTGGATGCCCTGGACGCGTGGGATGCGGCCACGGACGAGCGCCAGGAGGAGGCTCCGGACCTTTCGCATCTCGCCTCCTTGCAAAGCCTCGACGCCGAGCGCATCCTGCTGGAACAGGCGGAGCTTGCGGTCAAGGCCTTGGACGACACGCCTCCTGCTGATCTCGAGATGATGCGCACCTGCCTGAAGATCATCATTGGCGGGCAATCGCTTGACCTACGACGTTTTGGCCCCGCCAACGACCAAGACGAGATTTCATCGCTTGACGACGACAAGGCGCTGGACGATTACGCGTACCGGGTCGCCGGCAGCGTTGGAGCATTCTGGACTTCGATGAGCCGGCACCACATGTTCCCTTCCCGCACGCCCCTCCACGACGAGGCATGGATGGACGACGGCATTCGGTTTGGCAAGGCCCTGCAAATGACCAACATCCTGCGGGACATTCCAGAAGACCTGCGCTTTGGGCGCTGCTACATTCCACGCCCACGTTTGGAGGCCGTTGGCTTGACGCCCGAAGACCTGAGGGAGGCCTCATCGATGGATGCGTTCCGACCGGTCTATCACGCGTTGCTTGACCTGACGGACGAGCACCTTGAGGCGGCCGTGCGCTACACGCTGTGTTTGCCTGGTCAATCGAGGCGCCTTCGCATCGCGTGCATGCTGCCGATCATCATCGGTCAACGCACCGTTGATTTGCTTCGAACGAGCAACGTGCTGGACCCCGCGCATCGGGTGAAGGTCGACCGTGCTGAGATCAAGCGCATCCTTCGCCGCTGCGTGTTGGCCACGATGGTGCCCGGTGGAACAAAGCGCGCGCTGACCGCCTTCCGCCCCGCTCTCCGCTGAGCGCCTCCCTCCGGCGCTCACGGCGTTGGCTCGCGCTTCAAAACAGGGGATTCATAAGTGCACGAAGACAGGCAAAGCCGACGCAGATGCTGGAACGCCGGAAGCCCCTCGACCTCGTGCTGCCCCTCAAGGGCAACGCATCGACGAAGAGCGGGCGCTTCGAGCGTGAGCAACTCACGCCGCTCGAGCGGCTGCGCACCGGTGTTCAGTTGGCCACAGAGGCCGTCAAAGCCGTCAGCCAGACGGCAATGGAAGCCCTTCGCGAGTCGGCCCAATTCATCGGCTTGTTCGGTGACGACCTGGAACTCGTCGACCCCTTTGCTCACCTCGAGGCCCCCATCTGGTCCGAGAAGCCCCCGGCCGAACTGCTCCGATTGGCCTACACCTATTGTGAGGAGTTGACACGTCGCGAAGCGGGTAATTTCTATCACTCGTTCAAGTACCTCCCAGAGGACAAGCGNCAAGCCATGTGTGCTGTNTATGCNTTCTGCCGTCGTGCAGACGACATCGCGGACGGTGACTGGTCCGACCGCTTCCCCGGGTCGCTCGGGGAGATGGACCCCGAAGCCAAGGCCTACCGCGAGGCCCTCGAGCAGCACCANCACGCCGAGACGGTTCTGGACGAGGAGGCCTACCTGAACAAAATCACGCAACTCTTCTTCTTCCGGAAGAAGCTCTCGTCCTGCTACAACGAAGCGTGGTCCACTGACCCCGTGTTCCTCGCGCTCAAGGACACCGTGCAGCGNTTCACCATCCCTCGCCTNGTCTTCGATGACCTGATTTCGGGCATGGAAGACGACCTCTACCAAAACCGGTACCGGACCTTCGACGACCTGTACGTGTACTGCTACCGCGTGGCCAGCGTGGTTGGTCTGATGTGCATCGAAATCTATGGGTATGAAGATCCAAAGGCGCGAAAATACGCNGAATCGTGGGGGATNTTCATGCAGCTGACCAACGTCCTNCGTGANGTCGGCGAAGACATNCACCGTGACCGNGTTTACCTGCCAAGCGAGGAACTTGAGGCGAACGCCCTTGANCCGAACGAGTTCATGGACGGTCGCGTCATCCTCAACACCAGTTGGGAGCCGTACTGCCACCACTACGCCAAGCGTGCTCGCACCTACCTTGAGGAAGCCCGGCAACTCCTNCCGCTTTTGCCCCGCGAAACCCGCTACTCGCCTGCGGCGATGATTGCCTTCTACGACAAGATNCTGAAGCAAATTGAACGCAGTCAGGGTGACGTGTTCACGCAGCGCATCCGCTTGAACAAAGCACAGAAAATCAGCCTCGCAGCAGCCGTGTACCTCCGCCACCGCTTCTTGCCACGCTTCCTTGACCCTGTGTGGGGCGCCTTGGCGCGCGTTGGCGTGTTGCCAAGCGTNTGATCAGTCCTCGGGCCACGATCTCGCATCGTCCCATGCGTTCCANTCGTCCACCCANGGTTCNGTGAACGGCTCAATCNNNAGGCCGATGCCGGTCATGACNTCNACNGGNGGGACCACNCCCTTCTTNCGCACACCCGTTCGAATGAGGGCCAGCGAGCACGTCCGGCCATGCTGCACCGTCCGTTGTTGGAAGTAGAAGAATCGCTCATCCATGCCCACCAAGCGGGTTCGAATTTCCGTGCGTCGCCACGGTCGAAGGCGATGCCGGTAACGGATGGTGGAACCACCGACCACGAAGGCGGACTTGGTGCGCCGGACGTACCGGAANAGGCCAATCTGCATCGCCAGTTTGTACCTTGCCAAATCGAAGAGCACGAAATGCCGTCCGTTGTTGACCTCCGGATAGAGGTCTGCATCTCCAAGCCCAGGGCGGAGGGTGAACGTGTGCTCTGCCAGCGCGTCTATAGGCCTCTGTTTGCGCAAAGCGTGGCGCAGCAGAAGGCCCACAATGCGATGGTACGGGTACACCCGCGCTCACGCCTGTCGGGTGAAGGCTTGGATTCCGGTGATGTATCGGCCGAGGATGAGGTTGTGGATGTCGTGGGTGCCCTCGTAGGTCTTGACCGATTCGAGGTTGGCCATGTGGCGCATCACGGGGTATTCGTCCAACACACCGTTCGCTCCGTGGATGTCGCGAGCGACGCGGGCGATTTCCAGCGCGATGTCCACGTTGTTCATCTTCGCGAGGCTGATCTGCTCGTTGAACCATGAGCCGTCNTCNTTTTTGCGACCAAGGTGGTAGGCGAGCAGCTGCCCTTTGGTGATTTCACGGAGCATCCATGCCAATTTGTTCTGCACCAACTGGTACGCCGCGATGGGTTGTCCGAATTGGATGCGGGAGAGGGCGTAGGTCTTGGCGGAATGGAAGCAGGCCATTGCAGCACCAAGGGCGCCCCATGAAATGCCGTAGCGGGCGTTGTTGAGGCAGGAGAAAGGNCCGCGGAGGCCCTTCACGCCCGGAAGCATGCGGTCCTTGGGGATCTTGCAGTCTTGGAAAACGAGTTCAGAGGTGACGCTCGCCTTCAGCGAATGCTTCCCCTTCATTTCAGGCGCGGAGAATCCGGGNTCGTCCTTCTCGACGATGAAGCCGCGAATGACGCCGTCGAGTTTGGCCCAAACCACGGCGAGGTCGGCGATGCTGCCGTTGGTGATCCACATCTTNGCACCGTTGAGGAGGTAATGGTCGCCCATGTCCTCGGCTTTGGTGACCATGTCACCAGGGTTGGAACCGTAATCGGGCTCNGTCAGCCCAAAGCAACCGATGAGTTCGCCTGAAGTCATGCCGGGCAGGTACTTCTGCTTCTGTTCTTCCGTGCCGAAATCCCAAATGGGGTACATCGCCAACGAGCCCTGCACGCTGGCGAACGAGCGAAGGCCGGAATCGCCGCGCTCGAGTTCCTGACAGATGAGGCCGTAGGCCACGTAGGACAAGCCGGGGCAATCGTAGCCCTTGAGGGGCGCNCCCAGCACGCCCATCGCCCCGAGGTCCTTGCGCCACTTGTCGAGGAAGACGCCGTCACGGCAGGCGTGTTCGATGTCAGGGAGAACTTCCTCATCGACCCAGTCCCGAACCATGTCGCGGATCATGATTTCNTCTTCGGTGAGGAGGGATTCGATGTCGTAGAAATCTGGGGCTTCGAAGGCTTCCATTGGNTTCCCTCNGTCATAGGCGGGGGAGACCGCTCTAAGGACCTGTTGCAGGCTCCATAACCCTCAGCGCTGACGGGAGCGGCGCGCGTTGCGTCGACGGATGTATGCGGCCTGTAACTTTGGACTGTTCATGAATATCAGACCGAGGATGCTCCCGATGAGCGCAACGGCCACAGCGATGCCTGCGACCGTCTCCAGCACCGTGGATTGCTGNTCGGAACGGTCCGGGACCATGCCNACGAGATCACCGTCTGTGGTCAAGAACCACCCCGTGCCCATGTCGCTTTCCCACGCTCCAAGCAGCGACCGTCCTGCGATGGTCGTGTCGAAGGCAACAGCCTGCTCGGCTCCGAGGTGCTCGTAGGCTTGGTCGTTGACCGGGTCATGNCGGATNAGGCCGAGNGGNGACANGTGGACNAGGGTGGTNCCTGCAGCAGCGATGGAGGCGCCGCTCATTTCCGANTCCACGCTCTGGAGGTTTCGGATGGGGCCTGTGGAACTCCTCGACGCGGTCTCGGTGTCCACCATGATGGTCATCGTCGAGCCGCCAAGTCCGAAGGCGGTGCATTCGTTGAGGGTCGGGTCTGCACAGGTCACGGTCGACCATGTTGTGGAGGAGGTTCCGGTCAGCCAGGTCACGTCGTGAGAGCGGCCGATGACCGCCAAGCCGTCTTGACTGGTGGTCACCACGCAAACGTTGGCGGAGCGATGGCATTCGAGATCGACGATGTCCTCGGTCTCTAGACCGTCTTCAAGCATCACAGGGCCGGTCCCTTCGGCGAAACGCCAGAGGCCGCCGTCCGCTGAGGCGATGTAGGCCACGTCAGCGCCGGGCCGCCAGGCCACGTCGATGAGGTCCCGGCCGGTGAGCAGGTTCGATCCATTGGCGTTGGTCACGGCGTGCGTGTCGCCCACATATCGCATCAGCAATCCCGTGTCGCCAACCAGCAAAGCGGTGGCACCACCAGGATGCCAGTCGACCGCGTTGATGTCCACGCTTCGTCCGGTTCCCAACGCCACGTCGAGGTCCCTTCGGTCAGGTTGTAATCCATCGATTCGGTGGGCCCAGCCGTCTTCACCGACCAGCAGCACCGCTTCTCCGCCGGGTCGAACGTCCATGCCGAGCAGCGCACCCGGTGCCTCGATGGCCCCGCCATCAGAGAGAACGACGGCCGGCGCCGCAGCAACGGGGGCAGCCAGTGCACACAAGGCCGCCAAAGCCACGGCGATGAGGCGACGCATGGCCGTGGGGCGGCGACGTGCATGAAAACCTCTCCTGTGAGGTGGGGTTCGCCGGCTCGTGGGGCGAACCTTATGCCGAGCATGACCGTGGCAAGGTGCATGGAGCGATTTCACGTCCGACGTGGCCACGAAAAGAAGACCGGAGGAAACGCGGGATTGGCCAAGTTGGCCGCAGAGGCCTTCGACGGTGCAACCGCCGACGTCGATGGGCGCTTCCAGGCTTCGTTCGGCCTGATGACCAGCGTGACCGGCGAGTACGCCGAGGGGCGTCTTGTGGTTGACGTCGTCCAACTCAAGGGTGAAGACCTCCAGGCTTTCCTCGACGAAAACGGCATGGAGGTCGCGATGGAGTCGCGCCGCCGTTGGTCGACTTTCCTTGACGACGCCACAGGATACAACGCCAAGCAGCGCGGCGACAAGGCCAAAGAAGAGGCCAAGAACATCTCCGGTGCGAAATCCACCATCAACATGGCGCGGAAGACGCTGGAACTCAGCACCTCCCTGGACGACGCTGGCAAGCAGGCCATCTTGGACCGCATCGATGCGCTTCAAGCCGTTCTGGACGAGGGCAAGAGCCCGACGGAAGGCATGATCAAGAAACTCAAGGATCTCCTCTGAGGTGAGCACGTGGACCTCGTCGACCTGGATGCCATGGCTGAAGCCCATCCTGGTTTGGCGGACCTTGACGAGGCCGCTNTGGAGCGGCTCAAACTCATGGTCAACGGTGCACAGGAAGTGGTCGGCCTCGACCACCTCATCTCGGTNTTGGCNGGCGGCCCGAGCATGGCCGGGGACGACGTCATCCGCTGTTATGTGGGATTTGAACCGTCAGGGACGGCCCACATCGGGTGGAAGGTGCTTGCCCTTCGGCTGCGCAGGTTGCTCGACGCACGGGCCAACGTCATGGTCTTCTTGGCGGATTGGCACGCTTGGGTCAACGACAAATTCAGCGGTGACATGGCCGCGATTCAAACCACGGCACGCTACATGGAAGACACNTTCCGCGCCCTGCTGGGCCATCCTGAGGAGGGCGANGGTGCTGGGCANCTTCGTTTTGTCTGGGCTTCGACGGTCATGTCTGACGGTGATTATTGGGCGCGNGTCTTGCGGTGCAGCAAGGGCATGACCCTCGCGCAGGTCAGGAAGACNTTCTCCATCATGGGGCGTGACGAAGCGTCCTCGGACAANGATTTGTCGAAGTTCTACTANCCGGCGATGCAAGCNGCCGACATCGGCCACATGCACATTGATCTGGCCATCGGAGGCATGGATCAGCGCAAGGCGCACATGTACATGCGCGACGTGTCGCAACGCTGGGGATGGCGCAAGGCCACCTGCCTGCACACCCCGATCATCTCTGGACTCAATGCCACTGGTGGCCGGATGGAAACCTTTGACCACAAGATGAGCAAGTCCGACCCACGTGGCGCCATCTTGCTTCATGACGACCAAGCCGTGATGAGGAAAAAAATGCGAAAGGCCTACCTTGACCCTGCTGACGAGCANTCGCCNGTGTACGAACTCGCAGAACACATCGTGCTTCCAGAGCAAGGNGTGATCCACGTCACGCCCAATCCGAAGTTTGGCGANCCTTCAGCTTGGGATGANCTTGATGCTTTCCGGGCTGCCGTCGCTGACGGCACCCTCCATCCGCTCGATGCCAAGTGGGGGGTTGCCGACGGACTCGCTGCGGGGTTGTCCAGCGTGGCGTCTCACTTCGAGGCCGAGCCTGATCTCCTTGAGGCCGTTCGCACCTTGATGGGCCGCTGAATCACCGCCACGACGGCTCGCTCGTCCANGTGACTTCGTCGAAGTGGGTGGCGTGCTCGTCCAGCAGGTCAATGCCCTCGACGCGCAAAATCATGACGCGTCGGGTGTCTTTGTCGAAGGTCCGCTCGGGAAGGTGNTCGACGTGNACGGTGGCGTGAAGGCGGACCAAGGAACCGATGGGATACGCNTCAACGAAGTCTTCATCCACGACCGCCGTCCANACNTGCTGACCCAGNGACCAGGGNCCATCTGCGTCCGGAAGGGCGTCCATCAGCGAGAGGTATTGCACGTCAATGTAGCGCAGGTCCTCGTTCACGAGGTAGTAGGACGAGCGCGGCAGGAAGCGTGCGGCGACTTCCCTTTCTTCGGGCTCCATCCCCGAAAGGAAGCGTTNCGCGCATTTCGGGCATGGACCGGGGCTCTCACGTTGTCGAGCAAGACGTTGCTCNATCTCCTTGACNAAATCGCACCCTTTGGCCGCACACGCATAGGCGGCTTTCTGGAGGTAGCCAAGCGGTGGTGTCCGGCCCACAACGAGCGTGTCAAAGGTGAACAACTTGCGGCGGTCCCGCATACGAAGGCTGTCCAAGCGGCGTTTGTGGTGGTCCGTGAGGCCGCTTAGTCGGAGCACGAGACGACATGGGTTTCCCATGTATCGAATGAAACGGTCGTTGAGCACCCGCTCTGCGACCGTCATGAACCGATCGAGGTTGTCCCCAAGGTGGCCCTGAATGACCGGGTCGGCACAGAGGTCATCCCATTCGACCTCGAAGGAGAAGATCTCCTCCTCACAAGTCGAGAGCATCTCGAAGTCGCTCTTGTACTTCTTTTCGATGAGCTCGCCAAAGGCGTTCATCAGCTCCTGCTCATCGGCCTCTGGACCGACCTCTTGACGACCGAACGACATGGACCTGCGCCTCCNCCAAGACGGTACATCAATCTCGCCCCNNCAGTTCTCCCCTGCAAGAGGNCCTTGGAGGCTTGAGACAACCTTCTTGTGCNCCGNGCCGGTGNAGNCGAACACAGGTGTTGAGATGCCAGAAATCGTCGTCCTTGTCAAGCAAGTTCCGGACACCAACGCGCGCATCNCCATCTCGGGCGATGCTGTGGACATGAGCGGTGTCAAGATGGTCATGAGCCCCTACGACGAGTTCGCCCTCGAAGCCGCCCTTCGCCACAAGGAAGCCGCTGGAGGCAACGTGACCGCCCTCACCATGGGTGGGGCCGGTGCCGACAAGGTGCTGAAGGACGCCAAGGCCATCGGCGCGGACCACATCGTCCGCCTCGACCACGAGGGTTGGCTTGATTCCAACGCGCTGCAGGCCGCCATCGCGGGCGCGGTCTCTGAGCTCGGCGCTGAGGTCGTCTACTGCGGCAAGTCGGCGGCCGACACCGGCGCAGGCTCCACCGGCCCAGGCGTGGCTGAGCGTCTGGGGTGGGCCAGCGTCTCCAACGTCGTCGGTTTGGATTTTGGAGGCGATCTTCACGCGCTTTGCCCGGCCGAGGGCGGAAACGCGCGCGTGCACGTTCCCATGCCGGCCGTCGTCTCTTGCGACAAGGGTGACCTGAAGGTCCGCAAGCCCAACGTGCGCGGCATCATGCAAGCCAAGAAGGCCGCCGTGGACGTCCGTTCTGCGGCCGTGGGCGCGAGCACCGTTCGCGTGGTNGGATGCGCGCTTCCACCCGCCAAGCCCGCGGGCAAGTCCTACGAAGGCGGTGCCGCTGCTGCGGACGTCGCCCGTCTGCTCCGTGAGGAGGCCAACGTTCTCTGAGGTGATCACCATGTCTGAAACCGTCATCATTGCTGAAACCGCTGGGGGCGCTGTCGCTCCCTCCACCGCTGAACTCGTGACCGCTGCCGTTGGGATGGGCGCCAACCCGACCGTCGTTGTCCCCTGCACCGATGCCAGCGTGGCCAACGCAGCCGCTTTTGCCGGCGTTGGCCGCGTTGTTGCCGCGAAGTCCGACGTGTTTGCCGCCTACGACGCTGCCGCTTGGGCTCAGGCCATCGATGCCGTGGCGCCTCANGGCACTGTGCTCGCGCTCGCCAGTGCGCGCTCCAAGGACTTGGCGGCTCGCCTTGCTGCCCGTCGTGGTCTGCCTGTCGTGCAGGACGTCGTTGNCATCAACGGGGCCCAACTGACCTCGCCGATCCTTTCGGGCAAGGCCATGCAAACCGTCGAAGTNGACGGTGCATCCGTCATCACGCTCCGTGCGAACGTCTNNGCCGCCGCCGAGGCCGGTGGCGGCGCCGACGTGTCTGTGGTTGACGCCACCGGCGATGTGCGCACCGCGGTGGTGGAGATGATGGCCCGCGCNAGCGAACGCCTCGACGTGGCAGAAGCCAACATCATCGTCTCGGGTGGCCGTGGTATGGGCGANCCGGGCAANTTCAGCCACCTCGAAACCTTGGCGGACACCATCGGTGCCGCCGTTGGCGCCTCCCGCGCCGCCGTGGACACTTGGGACGAGATNCCTCACAGCATGCAGGTCGGTCAGACCGGCAAGACGGTCAACCCGAACCTGTACATTGCTGTCGGCATCTCTGGTGCGATTCAGCACCTGGCAGGCATGCGCTCTTCGAAGTACATCGTGGCCATCAACAAGGACGCTGATGCTCCAATTTTCAAGCACGCCGATTACGGCATCGTGGCCACGTGGGAAGAGGCGCTTCCNGTGCTGACCTCGACGCTCTCAGGCATGATGTCCTGAGNTCAAGCGTATTTGCCACGGCCGTAGGTGCCGTGCTCGCCCGCGCCGACGCCAACGAAGGGGTTCGTTTCGCGCTCATGCCCGATGGTGGTNAGGGGCCCATGTCCAGGATGCACCACGGTGTTGCCGTCAAGCGGCCAAAGGTGGGTGTGAATCGAGTTCGCCAAGACCTGGAAATCGCCTCCCGTGTTGGGCAGATCCGTGCGCCCAACTGAGCCGGCGAACAGGGTGTCACCCACGAAGAGGTGATCCGCGGCGCCATCGACCCGNAGCAGAAGGCANACGCCGCCGAGGGTGTGGCCGGGCGTGTGGAGCACCTCGAAGGTNAGGCTTCCAACGTGGACCGTCTCTCCATGAGCAAGGTCATGATCGGCCACGGCAGGNTCTGGCAAGGGCGGGAGGCCCCACCGGGCCGCGCTCTGTTGGGCCAGGGATTGGAGAAAGGTGTCGTCCGGATGGAGCCACCACTCGACGCCCCANTGCTCGCGCACGGTGGGGATGTGGCCGGAATGGTCGAAGTGAGCGTGCGTGTTCAGCAAGGCCACGACCGTGCGGTCGCCNGCANGCACGGGNCCGGGAGCGCTCGACCAGTTGGGTCCAGCACCTTCACCNTGGTCGTTCCATGCGATGAGCCGCTCCGGTTCGTCACCGGCGTCGATGACCACCGTGTCGCCGGTCGCGGTGTCGCAGACCACCGAGCAGCGCATTTGGAGCGGACCGACAAAGAAGGTCTCGACCACGAGNTCCTCCGCNCGCACCATGCCCNNNNGTTCNGGGNNCTGGTTCATCAGACGTGCGGATGTGGTCACGCCCCCNGACCTGCTCGGGTGNGNGAAAGCAGGGGTTCAANCCCGTGCAGCCAAGGTTCGCACATGGCGGAACAGGCAAGCGCATGGACGAGCGCTTTCGATGAAGGCTCCTTCGTCCGGAAGTCAAGCGAATTCCGGGACCACGTCGCCGCCGGAGGTCCGTTCGAGCCAGCATCCGGGCGCTACCACCTCTACGTCTCCCACGCCTGTCCGTGGGCTCACCGCACCCTGTTGACACGGGCTTTGTTGGGGCTTGAGGACNCCATCAGCGTGGACGTCGTGGATTGGCGCATGCAGAACGACGGCAGCTGGNTGTTCAATCCCGATGAGCCNGGAGCAACGCCNGATCGNGTNTTGGACAGCACCTCGNTGGAGGAGGTCTACGCCGCCGCGGATCCTTCGTGGACCTCGTCCNCTCGCATCGGAACGGTGCCNGTCATGTGGGACCGTCATCACGGCACCATCGTCAACAACGAGAGCCGTGACATTGTGCGCATGATGGCCACCTCGTTCGCAGAGGCCGGGCTCACCAACGGGCGCGTGCTCTCTCCACCCGACCTTCGCGACGCCATCGATGCGATGATCGACGCGAATTACGAGTCGGTGAACAACGGCGTCTACAAGGCCGGATTTGCCCGCTCGCAGTCGGCCTACGATGCTGCCGTGGACGTGCTCTTTGGGCGCCTNGNCGAACTNGANGCNCACCTNGANGGTCGNNNNTGGNTGGTCGGNGANGGGCAAGGCGTGNTGACNGANGCNGANNTNTGCTTGGNGCCNACNTTGCTGCGCTTCGATTTGGTGTACGTGGTCCACTTCAANTGCAGCCGCGCTCGCATNGCNGACATGCCCAACNTGACCGCTTACCTCGAACGTTTCCTNGCCTTGCNCGGGGTCGCNGAGACCGTGGACTGGACCCACATCAAGCACCACTACTTCTGGTCCCACCAGCACATGAACCCGTACAGGATTGTACCGGANGATCCTGANCGCGGCATTCACGCGTTTTCACCTTGAACACGCCTTCATAGGACCCTGCGTCNGANCTNANGCCGTGGCCATNGACGTGGTGTGGTTCAAGCGCGACCTGCGCATCCGTGACCATGCCCCCTTGCTTGCCGCGGCTGCATCAGGCCGNCCCATTCTATGCCTGATGTTGCTCGAACCGCTTCGNATCAAGCAACCTGACGTCGATCCCATNCACCTGCAATGGGAGTTGGACGTGGCCGAACGATTGGACCGTGACCTTCGACGACGGGGCGGCGCCCTGCACGTCGTGCACGCCGATGCGGTCGANGCNTTGTCCTCCTTGCACGACAAGCACGCGGTGCATACCGTTCACGCGCATGAGGAAACAGGTGTGCAGTGGTCCTACGACCGCGACAAGGACGTGGCTTCATGGTGCANNGAGAACGGTGTGGGCTTTGTTGAGCATCCGAACAACGGCGTCATCCGNCGTCTTCAGGACCGAGACGGCTGGAANGACGCGCGGGACGCGNGGGTGGCCTCCCCGTTGCTTGAGGCTCCCTTCGGTTTGCAGGGCATCCCTTGCGACGAGCCATGGCCGACCCTCGCTGATGCAGGCCTCGAGGCCCGCGTGTTGCAGGANCGGCCAGAACCGGGCGAAGTGGCCGCGTTGGCCCTCGNCAATTCCTTCCTCGAGGAACGAGGAGAACCGTACCGATGGGCGATGTCCGGTCCCGTCAGTGCAGCCCTTCACGCCTCCCGCCTCGCCCCACACTTGAGCGTTGGATCGTTGTCCATCCGACGCGTGGACGCCATGGCCAAAGCGCGCTTGGACGGCTTGCGGCGACAGCGGGCCGCCGGNGCTTCCGTNGACGGTTGGATCCGCAGCATCTCAGCGTTCAGAAGCCGGCTGGCCTGGCACGACCACTTCATCCAGAAGTTGGAAATGCAAACCGACCTCGACCTCGTCGCTCAGAATCCGCTCCTCGATGAGCGCCTCAAGCGTCGATTGGATCAGGAACGCTTCGTTGCGTGGTGCGAAGGAAGAACCGGATGGCCCTATTTCGACGCCTGCATGCGCCANCTTCGGGCGACGGGNTGGACGTCGTTCAGGATGCGGGCCATGATGATGGCGGCCGCCGCCTANACCCTCGATTTGCCGTGGCGTGAAACGGGCTTGCACCTTGCNAGGTCCTTNTTGGATTACGAGCCAGGCATCCANTGGTCGCAAATCGGCATGCAGACCGGGACCACCGGCATCAACAGCGTACGTGCCTACAGCGTTCTGAAGCAAGGCCTCGATCACGACCTCGAGGGTCACTTCATTCGGACGTGGGTGCCTGAGCTGGCGAAGGTTCCGGCNCCCTTCATCCACGAACCNTGGACGATGAGCGAGACCATGCAAGTNGAGGCTGAATGCACCATGGGCGTNGATTACCCCTTCCCGATTGTTGAGGAGTCCGAGGCCCGGCAGGCCGGCGTGGCGAAGGTCCATGCCGTGCGTGTTCAGCCNGACGTGAAGGCGGTCAGTGCCGCGGTCTATACCCTGCACGGCAGCCGAGCGAAAGCCCGNGCACGTGGCTCACACCGACCCGCTGGCTCGTCGGCCCCGTCTTCACGACCTGCGAAGGAATCCGGCCCGGTTCAACAGACGCTCTTCTGACGTGGACGGTTTCAGATCCAAACGTCGTTTGGCGCGGTCAATTCGCCGCCCGTCTCGCCTGTGTTAACCACGCCACGCGGTTCCATGATGACGCACCAGCACTCTTCATCGGCTGCGGTACGGTGCTCGACGCCCTTGGGGACGATGTGCATCTCGCCTTCGTTGAGGGTCACGGCACGGTCGCGGTATTCCACGCGCATGCTGCCTTGGATGACGAGGAAGAGCTCGTCGGTATTTTGGTGATCGTGCCAGACGAAGTCACCATGAATGCGGGCCACCTTGACCTGCACGTCGTTCAATTCTCCAACCACGCGCGGGCTCCACAAAGCGTCGACGAGGCCCGCTTTCTCGAGCAGGTTGATGGCGTCCATGAGGCCTGCTCGCTCGCCGAGAACGTCAGTCCTTCGGTTCAGAACCAAAGTCCAGAGATGTAGGCGTACATGTAGATCATGAACGAAAGGTAGGACGCGTACATGAAGGCGTACATGCCCTTCCAGTTCTTGCTTTGGAGGGCGCCAGCGGCCAGCACCATCACGGCCATCTGGAAGACGATCATCACCGTCCGGGGCAGTTCGTAGCCTGGCGGTTCAGGTGGGCAGCCGCTTTCGC
>NZMM01000058.1 GCA_002694585.1 Methanobacteriota archaeon | reverse complement strand
CCCCATCAACCCCATGGCAGGAGCCCTCATCAGAGGAGGCTTGGATGAGGCCTTGACCGCCAACGCCCTCATCGTCGCCCACGAAGCCGTCAGGCGAGCGGTCGCCCCAGGTCACCGTATCTCGGCCCTTACGTACCTGATTCACCTTGGGCTTGTTCTCCCCCTTTGGGGCATGGGAGCCGCCTATTTGGCCACCTTGCGAGGAACCACCGTCGGTTTGGGTGCGGCCTTGACGTTCGGAGGCTTGCACGTGATGTACATCCGGCTGCTCCAACAGCAACGGCACGTGGTTAAACAGCGGGACCAGCGCATGATGATCGAACTCGGTCGACGGCTGAAGCGAAAGAAGGCTGTTCCAACGGACACCAACACGCCGATTGGAACCCATCTCATCTTGACGGGTCTCCTGTTGACCGTCAACGGTGTCGTGCTTGACATCGGTTTGCCGGCTTGGTTGACGGCCAGAAACGAGGAGGTTTCGGACCGTTCCCTCCAAGCCCGGCTCAAGCGAAGGGCAGCAAAAATGGAACGGGCAAAATCCCCTCGAACCAAGCCGCTTGGCCGTGGATGGTGGCTTAAGCGAGAGGATCCGACCGACGGCGGCCCTGCGCTTGACGCCCTCATTGGGCCGTCCGCCTACAGGGGTCGCGCAGCGGCAGAGGGGCTGAAGCAGAAACTCGGCGGCAGCATCAGCGGTGGACCACCTCGCCGCCTCTCGGTTTCCGACTTGGACATGGCCGGTCGAGGCGCCCCGATGAACACCCGCAGGTCTGAGCGATTTTCGGGCGTAAGCAGGCCTCGATGAAGCGACGCTGAACGTGGCGCTGTGCGACGATTTTTGTCGAACAAGTCACGTGAAGTTCTATAACCGGCGCGAGGAACCGGGAGAACCGGGGTCTTAGCCATGGCCATGAATCACAACCAGATGGCATACGTCGCCATCATCACGACGCTCATTTTCGGCTCGTTGTTCGTTGGAATCAGTGGATTCTGGCAAACCAACGAACGCATCGGCGACTTCGAAAGCGCTGCCGAAGAGGACATCTTCGGTGAAGGTACTGAATCTGCTGAGACCTTGGACTCCGATGGCGATGGACTTCCGGACACGCTCGAACAAACCCAATACGGGACGCTCATCGACGACCCGGACACCGACGGCGACGGCATGTCGGACGGCTGGGAAGTCGCTCACGGCCTGAACCCGCTCGACAACGGTGAATCCGACGACGTCACGCTTGATCCGAGCGAAGCGGACACGGAAGACGCCACAAAAAAGAACGAAACGGATGCTTGGCCAGACCCCAACCAAGGCCCGAACGGTGACCCCGACCGTGACGGTNTGACCAACACCGTTGAACAGGACCTTGGCACCGACCCNCAGCGCGCTGACACCGACAACGACGGATTGAACGACCGCTGGGAGTCGCTCTACTCGACGGTGGTGACCACGGTCGGCGGCGATGTNACGCTGTTCGATCCCCTCCGTGGAAATTGGGACTGCCTCCTCCTTGACGCAGGCACGGAACAGGCTTTGGAGGACTACTACGACGACGCCAACGAGGAAGATCCCGCCAATCCCAGCTGGGACGACTTGGCCAACTCNGAGGGCAAGCATTCCTGCGACAGCGTGCTCGACACCGATGAGGACGGCTTGCCCAACTGGTTGGAGGAACAATACGGAACGGACCCCACATCTCGGGACTCNGANCAGGACCTCATNGACGACATCGTCGAGGTCTCNACCCAACTCGTGAACATCTTCGTCGGNACCGGTGAAGAGTGCAACGTTGCCCTTGTCCAATCCATTGACAGGGTGGCNCCGTTCCAGACCAAGGACGATGCATGGTTCCTCGGCGACATGGACGGTGACGGCCTGCTCAANGGTCCATCGGANTGGGACACGGACGGTGACGGCATGCCNGACGGTTTCGAGTACTGCTACTCGCANCTNACCGATCTCAGCGACGANATTGCAGTCAATCAAGGCCTTGACAGCTCCATGCTCCTTGACCCGGCCAACGCCTCCGATGCATACGGTGACTGGGACGAAGACGGTTTGAACAACCTCGAAGAGTACCTCGTCGCNGAATCCTTCGGACCGAGCAACTTNACCTCACCATGGCGCATNGATACCGACTTGGATCAAATGCCCGACGGCTGGGAATCGAGTAACGGTCTCCACCCCCGTGACGGTACCAACGGCGATGAAGACCCGGACCGNGACGGTTGGGACGCTGACGGTGACGGCGCGGTCGTCTACGCGGAGCTGGTCAACAGCGTGACGGTCATCGGCGTCGACGTGGAACTTGACGATTGGGTCATTGCGAATCAAACGGTGGCGCGTGGGCAAATCACNCTNGCTGGCGGCAACAAGCAAACGGTTTCGCTTGGCTCACCTGTTGACGGCTACGTCTACGACATCCACGTCTCGGTCGGCGATGTGATTGAGTCGCGGCTCGANGTCTGGATGGACATCGTCGAACCNGAGGAGCAATTCACCAACCTGATGGAATACAACGCGCGTGACCGCGACGGCGACGGTTTGGCCGATGGACGTTCAACCGACCCATTGGTCGCCGACACAGACGGCGACGGTCTTCGCGATGGCATCGAAGTCATGGGATGGGAGATTCTTGTGGTCAACGTCGGTGTCCAGCGCATCATGGTGACCTCCGATCCCGGTCTGTACGACACCGATGCTGATGGCCTGTCTGACTTCATTGAATTCAGTGAACTGTGCGACACCGGTTCAAACGCCTCGAACCCNGACACGGACGGCGACGGTCTCGGCGATCAGGCCGAGGCTCTTTCTGGATTCACGTGGGAAGGCGAGTCCTACTTNACCGACGCGTGNATGTTTGATACCGACAACGACGGCTTGGAAGACGGCGAAGAAGTCATCGCCGGTCAAGACAACTTCCTGACCCACGCCAACAACTCTGACACCGACGATGACGGNTTGAAAGACGGCAATGAGGTTCTCTTCGTGCCTCGTCCCTTCCAAAAGGCCACGAACCCACTCATCAANGACACCGACGCCGACGGCATGCTCGACGGTTGGGAGATGCAGGTCAAGTCGGCCGAGGACAACACGAACTCGCACAGCCTCTGGGTCGCTGCCAGCTCATGGTCGAGGCCCGGATGTGAATCCACNCAGACCAACAACTGCCTGATGGAGCCCGGTGGCTACGTGTGGCAGAATTTCCTTGGTGGCTTTGTGCTCGAAGCCAAGTACGAGGTGTGGGAGATGAACCTCAGCGGTTTCACCGTGCCTGCCAACCCATTGTGTGACGGATGTTCCGGTCGCTGGGCCCTCGACCCCTCGCTCGACTCCCTGGCCGATGCGAATTACGACGTNGACAACGACTCGCTGATGAACTCCGCAGAGGCTCCNGACCGCTGGAACACCAACCCCGTGGACGACGACACGGACCAAGACATGTTGCCCGACGGCTGGGAGGTGCTCTACAGTCAACTCGCGCTTGAGCGTGGTATTGTCGACAACCTGTCGATTGCATCCNCAGGCGCTCGTGGNGTGATGGACCCCTCNATGGAAGACAGTGACCTTGACGGAATTCCTGATGGACAGGAAGACCCTGACCGTGACGGACTNAACCGCAGCGGTTTGGTCAAGAAATACTGTCCTGGCTATGAGGATCCGACCAACAGCCAGTGTCACATCAACCCCGACACCCCCGANGGCGTTCGCTTCTACGACAACCTNGAGAATTACACGAATTTCGAAGAGTTCCAAAACGGCACGGACCCGGTNACCAACGACACCGACGGTGACGAATGGAACGACGGCCCGGAGGTCTACTACCAGGACCATGACAACGACGGGATGGCCACGGGCTGGGAATACCACTTCGAATTCGACCCATACGACGCAGCCGACCGCATGGTGGACACCGACGGTGACGGCCATGTCAACTATTGTGAATACAAGTGGGACACGAACCCAAGGAACCCCTTGTCNTTCCCCGGTCAGGGTCAATTGTGCGACCCGTTCGCTGAGTGAGCAGGCGGCGTCATGATGGTCCATNNTCGGGTCATCGTGCTCATTGCCGTTCTTNTCCTGCCTTGTGTNCCCCTTGCNGCCGCGGATGGGGCAACGGGTGAAGCCTTCGTGTTCAATCACGATCANGGGGAGGCTNATNCTGACGGATCGGTCGAATTGACGGGNTCGTCAACGCTGCCCCTCAACGACCTCACGTGGGAACTCATCGATGCATCAACAGGNGCCACCTTGGTCACNGGGACCTACTTGGACAGCGTTGCACCAAACGCCGACGGTTCGTGGTCGTGGTCGCACAACCTTTCCTTGGTCGATTCAGGATGCTCCTGCAGGTTCGTCGTGGACCTTGATGTTCCGGACCTGCAGCGTCATGAACTGGTGGTGTTCCTCGGGAGCGGCACGTCGTGGGCACCNGTATGGTTGACGCAGCCCATCGGNGACGTGGTNTTCACGGATGCGGACAACCGCACCGTGGACCTGCCAATCGTTTTGCCCCCNGGTCGTGANAACGGCTCGGTTCTGGAGNTGGAGCGCTGTCCNGCGAGCAGCACCGGAGTGTGCAAGTCACCTCCAACNCTTGCGACCTTTCCGCTCGTGACGGGTGGCTTGTCCACGACGGTCGTCCTGAACCCGCTCGACTGGAGCCCTGAAGGGCATTGGGCCGTCCCATCCCTNGTGGTGATCGACAACGTCCTCGCACGTTCCGACCCGNTACAATGGCATGTCTTGCACGACATGACGCCGCCTGAGGTGTCCATTGAGTCGGCAGCCAACGCCAATGAATCGGATATCGTCTTGGTGGTGGTCAACGCAACAGACAGCACCAGCGACGTCGTTGAATTGGTGGAACTTCGGGCCACGTCGCCCGACGGTCGTGTGACCGTGTTGGATGCCGCCGTGAACGATTCCGAATTTACCGTTCAGCCCGACAGCTCGGGATCTTGGACCGTTCACGTCACCGTTCGAGATGGCGCGGGGTTGTCCCAGACGGCCAGCCATGTGATGCTGGTTTCCAACCTCCCTCCCGTGGCTGGCGTCAGGCTGAACGGTGCCTTGGTCGAAAATGGAGATGCCTTCCAGGTGAAACTTGGGCAGCCTTTGCTCCTCGATGCCTCCACGTCCAGCGATACGGCCAGCGATGTTTTGGACCTCAACCACGTCTGGTGGATTGGCGACGACGTGCGGTTGTCTGGCGTCGAACGTCTGACNGAGGATCGATTCCAGAAAACCGGGANCTTCGACGTTCGCATGGAGGTTGTCGATGACGACGGCGCTGCGTCAGAACTCGTGTTCACGCTTGAGGTCGTGGACCCCGCTGCACCGCTCGGAGACGCAGTGGTCGTTGGGCCTGTTGTCGTTCTTCTCATCGGAGTGGCCCTTGCGGTTGTCTTCCTCTTCCGCCAAAGAAAGGACAGCGCGACCATCCCNACGTGGCCAGGTGAGNCTGAAACCTGAACAAGCGTGCAACGCTTGATAGCATGTCGGCCCCTGCTNCCACCATGTTCAACGGGGTGTTCGANGACCTGCCAGCCGCACCGGTCGCGTTTACCAACGCAGAGGTCCGGGCCCGGCAAGCGAGGTTGACCTCTGGGTTGTCGACGGATACCCTCATTCTGCTCCCCGCCCCCCATGAGTCAACCCGATCAAACGACGTCCATTACCGCTACAGGTCCTCATCCGATCTGATGTACCTGACCGATTGGNCCGAGCCCGANTCCATGGGGTACGCGTACCACGATGGAAGCGCTTGGATCTGGGGCCTTTGCGTCCAACCGAAGGACACCCTNAAGGAAATCTGGGANGGCCGACGCCTCGGCACNGAAGGGGTTCTCGCGCTCGGCATGGTCGACCGCACCCACAGCATACACGAACGCGACGGTGTGGTCCGCGACTTGCTTCANCACACCAGCCGTGTTCTCCTCAGGCAAGGCATCGATGCTTCGCTGGACGAGTTGGTGCGCGTTGCGATGACCGAGCGTTCACGCCCACGCCAGCAGTTCGGAACCGGACCGGTGGTCCTCGAAGACCCGAGCGCCCGCATTGCCGAACTCCGCCTAAGGAAATCAAACGAGGAAGTGACCATGATGCGTCACGCTGCTGAAATTTCTGCGCGCGCTCACGTCGCTGCCATGAAGCTGCCTTCGGCGGGGCTCAACGAACGCCACATCCAAGCCGCGATTGAAGGCGGTTTTGTCTACGGCGGTGGCGACGGTTGGGCGTACCCTTCCATCGTCGGTTCCGGCGTGAACGCCACCATCCTGCACTACACCGTGAACAACGCCCCCTGCAACGTCGGTGACGTGGTGCTGATCGATGCTGGAACAGAATACCGCGGCTATGCCTCAGACATCACCCGCTCATGGCCCGTCGGAGGTCAGTTTTCAGAGGCTCAACGTGAACTGTACACGATTGTTCTCGACGCACAAAAGGCTGCGATTGACGCATGCCGCGTAGGACAGCCCTACAACGCTCCCCACGACACCGCGCGTCGCGTTCTTGCCGAAGGGCTGATCCAACTCGGCGTCATCAAGCAAAGCCTAGATGAGGCACTCGACCCAGAAACAGGTGAGCTACGCTTGTGGTACATGCACAACACCGGACATTGGTTGGGGCTTGACGTCCATGATGTCGGCGTGTACCGGCCCAATGGCGAACCACGCCTCTTGGAGCCCGGCATGGTCCTCACGGTGGAACCGGGTTTGTACTTCGGTGCGTGGCGGCCTGACGTGACGTGCCCTCCGCGCTATGCCGACATTGGCATCAGGATCGAAGACGACGTCCTGGTGACCGAGGCCGGACCTGTGGTGCTCTCAGACGCATGTCCAAAGGAGTTGGATGAACTCGAGGCTATTGTCGGAGCGTGACGTCGTGTGGTCGGCCATTCTTGAGCGGCAGGCACGGTGGACACCTGATGATCCCACGGCCGTGCGCTTGTCACCAGAGGACGCGGTGATCCTGTACGAAACAGCGCCGCTTCACGCGCTGATGAGTGCGGCTCTGCTTCGACGGCAGCAGCAGGTTCCCGGGGGCGAGGTCACGTACCTCATCGACAGGAACGTGAACTACACCAATGCATGCACCATCAACTGCCAGTTTTGTTCCTTCTACCGGCCCATCGGTCATGATGAGGTGTACACGCAGACCATCGACGAGATCTCACAACGGTTGTCAGAGTTGGAGGCCATCGGCGGCGTCCGCGTGCTCATGCAGGGCGGTGTGAATCCCGATCTTCCATTTTCGTGGTACACCAATGTCCTCCGTGAGCTCCGTGTTCGTCACCCTTCCATCGACCTTGATTGTTTTAGCCCCATCGAGATACAAGGCATGTCTGAGATCACTGGATTGAGTACCGCCGAGGTCCTCCGCGCGCTGAAGGAAGCGGGGATGCACGGTTTGCCAGGTGGTGGCGCTGAAATGCTTGTGGAGGGGGTACGTCGCGATGTTTCCCCAAAGAAGGGTGGACCAGAGCAATGGATTCGAATCATGCGTGAAGCGCAGTCCCTCGACCTCATCACCAGCGCCACCAACGTGTTTGGATTCGGAGAGGGCGCCTCGGAGCGCGTTGAGCATCTTGTCCGCGTCCGTGACATGCAGGATGAGGCCATCGCGCGAGGTGAGCGCCCGTTTACGTCGTTCATCGCCTGGCCGGTCCAACTTGAAACGAATTCCTTCGGTCGACGGAACCGGGGACAGAACCGTGTGGAACTTGGTGCTGGACCGTCGGAATACCTTCGTCACGTTGCCGTAGCTCGCCTCATGCTCGACGTGGTCGATCACATCCAAGCGTCGTGGCCTACAATGGGCGTCGATGTGGCGCAGATGGCCCTCCTTGGTGGCGCGGACGACATCGGTTCCACCATGATGGAAGAGAACGTCGTCTCTGCATCAGGTACCTCCAAAATCTCGGCCAGCGAACGAGAGCTCCAACGCCTGATCCGACGTGCTGGGTTGACGCCTCGCCGTCGGAACAGCCGGTACGAGTTGCTCGATACCCCACACGGTGACAGCGAGGAGCTTGCGGCTCCGGTGCCTGCGCTGGCTTAGGACCGCTCGGGCAACGGCACGTCATACACCACCCAAATTTCAGCGTGGATGTTTCGACCACCTGTTTCCGATTCACCTGTCGGTTGATACTCAGCGCCATTGAACAGGCCGCGGTAACTCAGCGTTTCTGTCGCGCCAGGGGTCACCCAATCCGTGATGTCGTAAGTCCACTGCTTCACGTCTTGACCCGCACACCATCCTGCCCGTCCATAGGGCCAGGAGCCAAATTGGTTGGCCACGACGCCTCGCGGGACTTCCTGTTCGCAACCTGTGTTGCTGTACACGATAGGATGCCACTCGTAAGCCGTGTTGCTCCCAATCGTGAAATGGTGCTCATGATCGCAGAACTCGGCACAATTGGCATCGTCTTTCTGGAAGCCGTGACCGGTGATGGTGGCAACGATGCGGACCCGCGAGGCGTCCGCTGGAACGGTGAGTGTTCGTTCCCTTTCGTAGAGGGCTGGGTCGTTGTAACTCCCGTTGAATTGCCCCCCAGTGAAGGCGAAGGTCGCTGAAGAAGGGCGATGATCGACGGTGCTCTCGCCCCACCTTGAAAAGAGCAAGGTGATGGTCAGGCTACCTCCGTTTGCACCTCGGTAGGTGAACCGACGGTCTTCGCCGTCATCGAGCATGAAAAGGTACGGTGAGAGGTCCGTTAACCAACGTCCTTCTCGGCCATAGGTGGTGATCCACCGCGCAAATTCTGTACCACATTTGGACGCGTTGTCACGATCACAAATGCGGAGGTTCGCCTCGAAATCCCACTCGTGGCATCCCGCATATCCACCCGAAGAGGTCTGGTACCGGTCGCGTCGTTCAGAACACGCGTGCTCGTGGAACATCTCGAGGGTGTCATAGGTCGCCAAATCGTGGTTGAGGTTGAAGGTCGCGTTCATGGCGGTCGTGAAGCCTCCGCCCCAGCCGCCTTGATGTTGATCTTCAAACATCAGATCGACCGCTTCAACGGCTGGATCTGAACGTCGAATTTCCACCGGGTGCTCTGCATGCCACATCCACGCCTCGTGGGACATGTGCTGTGGGTCGTAGGTGGTGCTGGAGGTCCCCCATGTGTACGTCGAACCGGTTTGTCGCAAGCGCTGGAAGCGATCGATACCAAAGGTCGTCGGCTCGCCNAGGGAGGAGAGCGCTTCACCAAGGTCGCCNGTCGCTCCACTCANGTCGAGATCGATGTAGTGGATGCGGCCTTCCCAGGCTGCTTCCTCATCGGCGTTGAGGCGTTGCTCGACGTCCGCCTTTCGGTCCGCGATTTGGGACCTNTAGGANCTGTCGTAAGATCCGTACACCAGATGCGTGTCATCCGGAAGGTTCCGCGTGAGGGTTCCAGGATTCATGGTGAAGGTCGAGGCGCTCGACCCACCGCTGGTGGTTTTCATCAGAATAAACAGGTACGTGCTGTTGCCGTCCCANAGGTCNGAGAAGGTCAAGGATCCTGAGAGTGTCGGTACTGTGAATTCACCGACGGTCTGGAATGGACCGGACACCGCGGGAGATCCTTGTGTGCTGGTCCACGGCACAGGCAGCTGGACGACCGCGCAACCGTTCTCATCGATGGTCCAACGNGTGGGGCTGGATGGACACCGGTCGTTCTGCTCATGAACGCCATCTCCGTCCACNTCCTCACAGCCTTGTTCATCGGTCGNGGTTGCTGGCGGCGTGCCAGGGCAGAGGTCGGTGGCATCCACCACCCCATCACCGTCGGTGTCGCGCTGGTCAGCGGCACAACCGAACTCGTCCACGGCAACTCCGATGGTCGATTGTGGGCANAGGTCAAGCATGGTGCCGTTCAAATCCATGTCGTTGACGCCATCGTTGTCATCGTCTTCGTCTTCTGTCAGGTCCAAGCACCCATCTTGGTCCCAGTCCGTCGAATTGCCCTGAAGCCACCCCGATTCGCCTTTGGGGCATGCATCGTCAACGTCGAGGACCGTGTCGGAATCGTCGTCATCGTCTTCCACGCTGTCGTTGCAACCGTCAAGGTCCCAATCGAGTGACCGCAAGCTGGTCCACCCCGTCATGCCTTGTGGGCACGCATCCTCNGCGTCCCGGCGTCCGTCGTTGTCATCNTCATCATCCTCGCTAGCATCACGGCATCCATCGTTGTCATGATCCTCAAGCGTGCTCGACGTCCACCCGGGCTCCGAAAGGCATCCGTCCGAGGCATCGCTGATTCCATCGTTGTCGTCGTCTTCGTCTTCATCGCGGTCCCTNCAACCGTCTCCGTCGTGGTCCGTGGATNCNTTGCTGGTCCAACCTTCCGTTTCTCCCACACCGTTCGGGCAGAGATCAAGGTCATCGTGCACGCCGTCTCCGTCAGCGTCGACNACNACCTCACTCAGGATGAGTCGAACGCTNCGTTCGTCGGTTGCCGTGTCGACAGGACCAACACACGTTGCNGTGAACACAAGAACAGGGGGAAGNCCCTCTTCCGCCCTGTTGATGNTNAACGAGCGGGCGTCATCGAGCATGACCTCCTCGATGTCTGATTCAGNGCCGAGGTCCATCATGACGCTGCAAGACACCGATGCGAGGTCCTGTTCGGGGCGATCNCTNAGNGGGGCGACCTGGCCTTGAATCGAGATGGTGCCCTCATCCGCAACGGCGGCGACGGGAAGGACGAGCCGAACGCCTGCCTGTCCAATGTNGACCGTCGTNTTGAGNGTGAAGGGCCCTCCGTNGAACAACACATCGTCTTCAGGCATCAGGTCGATGCTGATCTGAACCACCCCGGTTGACGGGGCCATGATGGCCACNACGAGCACATCGGTGCGAGAGACGGCCACGTCACGCACAACTTCTGGTTCACCCATGTCGTGCGTGGTTCGCACGTCGCCGACGGCGACGCTCTCGAGATACTGGGGCGGAATNCCTCCAACCTCGAAGATGAGAAGGTCGCCAGCAACAGGGTTACGCATGGACGATGCCGAATTGAGTTCCCAGTTCCCGGTGGCCAACGTGGGCGTTTTTGTTTCAACGGGTTCCGGTTCGACGATCTCCTCGCCAATCCCCAAACAACCGGCCATCAGCATGGTCAGGACCAAGGCCACGGCCGTCAATGGTCTCCGCATGACCGNCGATGCNCGGCAAGGGACCTCAACGTGTCGGTGCTGGCTCTGCGTGTTCAGCACGCCCGTCGGTTAANTCGACGGTCAACGTTGGAATTGGCCCTTGTGGCCATCGGGCTCGGACCGGCGTCACGTGGAGGAGTCGACCATGCACTGGGTGGTCGCACGCCACGATAATTTCCCAGTGGATCCTGATGAGCGCGTCGTACATCGTGCCCGGCCAAGGCCCCTCCGGTGCCTCAACCTCGACGTCGCGGCCCGCGACCGACGTCCATGCTCCCCGAGAGGCCAACCTCATCGGTCGAAGGTAGACGTCACCCGGCCAGTCGTGACGACCCATCGGTGATTCTTCTCCAAGCCCCGTACCGTCGCCCATCGCGGGTTCCATGCCTTCTAAGGCCGTGGTCATCCCGGGTGGGGGTTGACCGTGCGGATTTCTCCTGAGGGCATTGAGGATGTGGTGCCTTCTTGGCGCCAACACGCCACATTGGAGACTTGCAAACACGGCGTACTCGGCTGCATGCCCGTCGATTTTGAGGCGGGTTGCCCCTTCACTGTCGACGTGATCAACGTCGACCTCGAGCCGGAGCCGCTCGTCAGCCATGATGTTGGTTTGCCTTCGAAGATCGCCCACGTTGACGGTCAAGCGCAAAATCAGAGGCATCAAGATGAGCGGGACAACAATCAGCCCGAGAAGGGGATAATCAAGGAGGCCTAATCGGACACTCTTCGTCCCGAAGGTCGGGATGTTCAGTGCGTCAAAACCCGGTGCAAGCGCGAGGTAGAGCAGCGTCAGCAGCATCACGATGGCCACGCCATCGACCATACGACGGAGCCTCCGGTGGAGCGGGCGGGGCTCGAGAAACCACCCGGTGCGCTGAGCTTTGACGACGCTAGGAAATGGCCTCGATTCAATGGATTCGCCCTCGACGGCATCAAGTCCGCGCCGCTCAACATACCAACCTTCTGATGTCTCAATTCGAAAGTTCGTACCAAAAGCGCGATCGATGGGGCCAACGACCGGGTCGAGTTCGGTCGGTTTCAGCCTTCGAGGGTCGAAGGGCGGATGGCGGTACACCTCTTCCATTCCTTCACCTCATGCCGTTAACATGGCCCAGCCGGCCCGAAGGGCCAGCGGCCGGAAGGAGGGTACCTTTCGGAGCATCTCAAGACCGAGGGGGACCGGATGCTCGATGTCGCCAAGACGGTTGATCATCTCGGTCACCTCGGGCTGCGCAAACACCGCGACGTGGCGTTCCAGCGTGTCGTCGTCGCTTTCGGTCAGGAAGAGGTTTCTGAGGGCTCTTGCGCGTGTTTGATGGCGTTTTAATTCGTCCCAAGGCCGAGCGATTTTCTTCAGCGTTGTCTCAGAAAGGAGGTCGGCGTGGATGGCTTCAGCCAAGCGATCAGCCACCATGCTGACCTGCTTGAAGCCGGGACCGATGCCGCCACCCGTCGTCGGTTTTGCCAAGCCAGCCGCATCGCCGAACAGCATGGCACGTTCCCTGACTGGCCGTCGAACCATGCCACCAGGAATGGGGCCACAATACCGTGCCACGATTTGGCAGTTCGCGAACCGATCGGCATGCCGTGATGTGTGCATGAGGCCGTGCAACAGCGCTTCTGGGGATGCATGCTCAAGACGGTCGGGTGACGACCAGAGTCCAATCCGATGCGTGCCAAAACCGGTGGGAATGGCCCATGCAAAGAACCCAGGAGCAATGGATTCGCCTGTGAACATCTCGAGCCACCGTTCATCGGTGCGGAACCCCGTGACCTCGACTTGGTTTCCGATCATGATTTCCTTCGGCCTTCCGCTGCGCAACCAGTGACGGACACGGCTGTGGGCACCGTCTGCGCCCACCAGCAGGCGGCAGGTGGTGGTCCCGGTGTTCGCTCCTTGCTGGTGGTGAACGCGCCAACCCTTGCCTTCAACCGGCAAAATTCCAGTCGCTTTTGTCGAAAGCAGCAAACTGCTTCCAGCCTTGATGGCCTGTTGGACGACGCCCTCATCGAACCTGTTTCTGCATACCGCACTGGTGCGGGCCTCTCCAGAGACGCCCACGGAAACGGAGGCCCGGTGTGGTCCGTGGATAGTGGCGCCATCGATGTCTTGCAGCACGGTGTGTTGCAGTCCGACTTGAGCCATGGACCACGGATTGACCAAGCCGGCGCACTGGAATGGTCGCCCGATGGATGCATGTTCTTCCATCAGCAGGACATCGACGCCTCGTTCAGCAAGAACGGTGGCCAACCGTGCACCGACTGGGCCGGCTCCGACGACAATGACGTCGTGGTCCATGGAGTGAATCCGGGGGGCGTACCCCATGAAGCATACGCTTCATTCCTTCTTTGCGAAGCGGTAACGCACCTGTTGTGCTTTGTTCAGGTAGAGGACGGCAGTGAACGGGTTACCCTTCTTTGAAATGAGGTCGGAGAAGGGTCCAACTTGCCCCTCGGTGATCAACGTGGCCGCTTCCTCTCGCGTCAACTCGCGCTTTGAGATTTCACGCGCGATCTGAATTTTGCATCCGCTCCCGGCTTCTTCGGGTTGGTAATGCGTCGGGGTCTCCACAATCGCCGCGTTGGTCTTTGGACAAACCGCGACGACGCCGGGGGTCACGTCAAACTTCGTTGCGTCAGCAGCGGCCTGACGCGGGGGGAAGTCGTAATCGATTTTCTTCCCGTTCAGAACAAGGTAGGCGCTGAAGGGCTTTCCACGACGAGAAATGAATCCTTCCAGCAGGGCGGATCGTCCATCCGTCAGGATGGCTCGTGCTTCCTCAACCGTGATGGGCCGCTGACACATCTCAGCCCGAATGCCGCGGAACGTGCAATCATCGCTGTCGCATGCATACCCGTCGTGACCTTGTCGAACGGTGCCTGATTCGCAGATTGGACAAGCTGCAATCGGTTCATCGGTGATCTCAACGCTGCCCGCGCCGTTGCCTTTCGTGGTGACCTTCCCTGAGTCGCTCAGCGTCACCGACGCGGCGTACTCCTCGCCCGTTCGACTGAAGAATCCATGAAGGTCGTCAATGGCCTTGGATTCGATGAGGCGAGCAGCCGTGTCTCGATCGAACCATCGGCCAGAGGTGTCTTTCCAGAAAATGAAGTTGCATCCTTCATCAGCACCCAGATTGGCCACGCACTGGTAGGCCAAGGTGGTCTCACGAACCGGCTCATTGCACGATGGGCAAGCAGCGATGTCGTCTTCATCCGCATACAACACAGACCTATCGTGGTCCTTGATGCGATGCACCATGGTGGTGGTTCGCTCGATGATGTCGTTCATGTAGGCGCTTCGTTCGACCTCACCCCGCTGGACTTGCAGCAAACGGTGTTCCATCTCTCCGGTCAACTCTGGCGAGGTAATCCAATCCACACCGATCCGGCGGAGCATGTCAATCAGGCGCATGCCAATCGCGGTGGCGCTGAGTTGGCCGCTGCGTGCGCGCCTGATGTAATTCCGATCGATGAGTTTCTCGATGGTTTCAGCCCTCGTGGCAGGCGTTCCAAGCCCCGTGTCCTTGAGGGCTTCTGAGAAATCGTCGTCCTCAACGTGACGTCCAGCGTTCTCCATGAGCGAGAGCAACCGTGCCTCCTTGAGGCGACTGGGCGGCTTGGACATCTCTTCGTGGAAGGTCACTTCATCGAGGCTTCCCTCTGCTCCAGTTGAGACGTCCCCCCACTGTTCAGGAATGCTTTCCTTCTTGGTTTCGATGTGGCGGAAGCCCGGGTCAACGAGGTGCTCCACGCTCTTGACGAAGTCTTGGGAGCCCGCCGTTGCGGTTCGCGTTTCGACACGCCATGTTGAGCGGTCGGACCAGGAGGCAAGGAAGCGCCTGGAAATCAGGTCGAACAGCTTGGCGTGGTCCGCCGGCAGCGCCTCGCTTGGCAGCACGCCGGTGGGGACGATCGCGTAATGGTCACTGACCTTCGCGTCGTTGAAATTGCGGTCCGTGTTTCGAAGGCCCTCAGATTGCAGTCTGTTGACGTGAGCCGTGTACTCCTTGATGCCACCCAGCGTTTCGATGATTTCATTCACCTTTTCCGTCATGTCCGTGGGCAGGTATTGGGAGTCCGTACGCGGGTATGTGGTCACCTTGTACCGGTCGTAGAGGTCTTGAGCGACGCTGAGCGTCCTGCGTGAGGGCCACGACCAGAGGCTGTTGGCCGCACGCTGCAAACTCGTAAGATCAAAATTTAGGGGGACGCGCTCATGCTTTGGTCGCTCCTCCACGGTGACTGTGATGGATTTGGCTGCCGTGATGTCCGCTTCAACGGCATTTTTCTCTTCCAAGTCGAGGATGCGGTTGGCCTTGTATTCAGGACGGTTTTCATCCGACTTGTGATCGCGGCGAATCCAGCGCGCTGACCATACCGAATCACCAACATGGACGTCAGCGGTAATGTTCCAAAAGGGCTCGGGCACGTAACTGAGGATTTTCTTCTCTTCGTCAGCAATCATGGCCAGGGTAGCGGTTTGGACTCGGCCGAGGCTGATGGTGGTGCGTTCACGTCGCCCTTTCAGGAAGGTGTTCCCGACACGTGATCCGTTCATGCCGATGATCCAATCGGCTTCGGAACGTGAACGCGCAGCAGCCCCCAGGTTGTCGTATGTCCCGCTTGGTTGGCGTCCTTCCCACGCCGTCTTGATGGCACCGGCGGTCATGGATTGAAGCCACATTCTCGATGTGGGTGCCTTGGCCTTTGTATGCTCGATGATGCTCCTGAAAATGAGTTCACCTTCGCGGGCGGCGTCACAAGCGTTGACGATCTCGCTGACGTCTTTGGCAGAAACGCGCTTCTTGATGGCGGAGAGGACCTTCCGGTTTCGGCCACCTTTTGCCTTGTACTCGAAAGGATCTGGGACGATGGGAAGCCTGTCGATGGTCTTCCTCCAATTCTTGAACTCCGGGTCATAGTCTTCCGGGAACTTCTGTTCGACGAGATGGCCGATGGCCCAAGTAACAACGAGTTCGTCGCCCAACCACGCGTCGTCGGCTTTTTTTGTCGCGCCAAGCACCTTGGCGATGTCGTCGGCAACGCTGGGTTTCTCCGCGATGACAACGACGGTCATGANNGGGTCGGCCCCGTCGAGCCTACTTGAACGATGTTGTGACCTGCCGACTCCGCCAAGCCTCCTCGTCCCACGGATNTTCCAANCCGGGTCCNCCGCATCCTAAGCAACCNGGATATCCTGCCTCAAGGAGCGANAGCGCCATGGCTGCGACGTCATGAAAACTCACNCCGNNGGCACCTTNCGAATGGAACANCAACGTCCGTACGTCATNGGANGAGTCCCAAGCCACGAGGGGGACATCCGNTTCCGCGTNCCAAATCANGGTGGTNTGTGCTGCACGGACTTCTGGAAGGATTAACTGAGCAGGATTTGCGTCGCTGATCGCTGAGACCACACGATGCGCTGCGTCCATGTCGTTTCCATGGACGTCCATGACCACCTGTCGCGTGCGCAGAATGCGCCGCGCAGCCTCCCTGACCGCCGGCCACCGCACGTCATCTGGGCGCATATCACCACGACAAGCCCGTAAGGCTTGAAGGATGCCCGTGGACGCAGATGCTCATGGGTTGGCCTTACCGTACCTTCGTGCGGCCAATTCAGCGGCTCCAGTCCAGCGAAGGCGCGCATGGCCGGGCCTTGCGGATGCTCAGGATTGCATCCGCTACGGCACCGGGACGTGCCATGCTTCGCTTGCTCTACCATCCAAAGAAAGGCGAGGCCGTTCAGGTCTGGGGCTTGGAATTCCCAAATCGATTCGGTCTTGCAGCAGGCATGGACAAACGTGCTGAAGCCCTTCGTGGGTGGTCCAGCATCGGGTTTGGCTTCATTGAAATCGGTGGCGTGACCATGCACGCACAAGCTGGGAATCCCAAGCCTCGCATGTTCCGGGACGACCGCTCACGCTCGCTCATCAACCGGATGGGCTTCAACAACGACGGGTCTGAAGCGGTGGCTGAACGCATACGTCACCACATTCGCCGGAAAGGCCCGTTGCCTTGTCCAGTGTTGGCGAACCTCGGGAAATCAAAAATCACGCCAAACGAAGATGCTCTGGTGGATTATGCGACGTCGATGGAACGCTTGCACGACGTCGTTGATGGCTTCGTCGTGAATGTCTCATCACCGAACACGCCAAACTTACGTGACTTGCAGCATGAGGGAACGCTGAAGGGGTTGCTGGAGGGCCTTGCTACCCGTTTGAACGAAATGAACACCGGGCATCCAAACCCCCGCCCGATGCTGGTGAAATTCGCACCGGACCTTGCCGAAGACGCCCTCCTTCGGATGGTGGATGTTGCTCGGGCTGCCGGTGCTGACGGCGTGGTGTTGACCAACACAACCGTGCAGAGGGACGCTCCAACGCATCCTGCCCATGCCGAATTTTTGGCGGAAGCCGGGGGTCTCTCTGGAGCGCCGCTCAAAGACCGCAGCACGGCGATGATCCGAGCGGTGCATGAGCATACCAACGGGACGTGGCCCATCATTGGCGTCGGGGGCATTTCGACCGCGGCGGACGCCCGGGAGAAATTGGAGGCGGGTGCCACGCTGCTGCAGGCCTACTCGGCGTTTGTTTTCGAAGGGCCCTCTCTGGTCCGCAACGTCGTTGACGGTCTGGAGAAATCGTCGCTTTGATAGCAGTCTCCTTCGACCAAGGGTCATGCTGACCCGGCGGGTCAAACTGCTCCTCGTCGGGGCGGCCATCACCGTTGGCCTCTTTGCGACGCTTCTGGTTGATGCTCCTGCACCCACCATGACCGTGGACGATCTGCTCGCGGAGGCCAGCGACGGCCGTGATGTCGCTGTTCGAGGTGAGGTGTTGGACGGCAGCATCGACAACGGGACGTCGACCTTCGTTTTGGAAGGCGAATCGACAACCTTGACCATTTCTTTCCTCGACGCGACCGTTTCCAACGGTTTGGGTGATAACCGCACCGTGTATGCCGAGGGCACCCTCAAGGAAACCGATGGCGGTTGGGTGCTGGAAGCGACGACGATCAAGACATCTTGCCCTTCGAAGTATGAAGAAGAAACGACGACTGATTGAAATAGAGTCAGCATGACCNNTCAATGGGATAGGTGGGGGGCTCGGCGTACCCTGTACCGCACATCGTCGTTATGGCGGACCGAATGCCCCGGGGCGGCGAACCCGACCCGTGGTCTCCCGCTTGCGGACGTTGATGTCTCGCCCCCACATGACCCGGGTGCCATGAACCGTCTCCGGAGGGAGACGGGAATCGGATAACCGGGGGAACAGGTCAGGCCGGGAACGGAGCAGCCCTACCTGGGGCCATGGGTGCTGTGGGGACCCGGGATGGAGGAAGCGAGCGGATCAGGGCCATGGGGACGAGCGTCCACCCGGGGCGCGCCCACCTCAGACATCAAGCAANACATCGGCGTACCACGCNGGCCCCTGCAGTGCCGGCATGCCCTCTCCCCGCCCGGGCAACACTTCACCCTCTGCAAGTGNTGACAACATGAGGCCGTGGCTGCTGACCGCCTTGACTTCCACACCGCGCTNGAGTTCGTCAGCGGCCACGTATGTGACCATGGCATGCACACCGGCATGATCCGNGTCCCTCGTCAGCTGGATTTCTGCACTGAGCATCCATCGCCCNTGTGTTTGGGCTTGATACAGCACTTCGTCAAGCCAAGCNAGCAGGAGGACGTCATCGTCCACGCGTCCACCTGCNGCCTCCAACACCGCATTCCACTCACCATGCATGAGGCGCGATGTTGGCGCCCCAGTCACGTCCATGGCTCCCAAGAGCCCCAGCCCGGCTTCTGCAAAAACGCGCTCTTTGGTTGGCGCCATGGCACGCAGGCCGAGGTCTGCCGTGGTCGGCCAAATCCAGTGGCTCACGTGCTCACCGCTTCGAAATTTGCAAGTTCCANGCGGTTTCCCTCATGCGCTCGATGAGATCGTCTCTGGTCAATACGAACCGCTCTGTCCGGTCCGCGCCGAGGATGCATTCGGAAGCGGCGTTNGCAAGGAGGGCGGTGGCGTGTACGTCCAGTCCAGTGGCNACAGCCGCGGTGATGGCCACGGCGGCCGCATCGATGAGACCAATCATCTGCTTGAGTTCAGTCAGCGTGCAATCCACATGAGCATCTTCGCCTTCACGGCTGTAAATCGTCACNCCAGTNGAGCCTTCAAGCACNAGGAGATGACCCCAGCCATGCTCGGCAAGAAGACCATGTGCGGCTTGAGCAGGGTTGTCTGCACCGAGCCTTCGCCGCATCAATTCTAGGCCCTGGGATTGCATNACGACCCAAGCCACGCCCTGGGTGCGATGGAAGCCGGTCAGCTTCGGATCGGCGATGACCGGCACCCCTGCAGCNTTGGCGCGTTCGATCAATCGAGCAGCACCCTCGTCGGTCACCACGCCCTGTCCATAGTCGGAAAGAATGACAGCAGCGGCTCCATCCACTTGTTCACACGCCATGTCATACATCGCATCCAACGCNTCNGNTGGCATGGGTTCATCGGCTTCAATGTCCCACCTGAGCATCAATTGTTCATCNCGAACGAGGTTCTGNCGGGTGGCCAGCAGCCTCGTTTTCACGGTGGTCGTACGGCCTTCGACGATGCTGATGGTGTCGGTGTTGACGCCTTCTTCGCTGAGGTATTCCAGAACGCTCACGCCNGCCCCGTCGTCTCCNACCACGCCNAAGAGGCATGGATTCAGTCCCAACGACACCAATCCCCGGGCCACGTGGGCTGCTGCTCCAACGGCCTCCTCTCGACGTGTTTCTTTGAGCACAGGGACTGGAGCTCTTGTGTTCAGGTTGTCAGCGAATCCGTGGATGTAGCGATCCATCATGATGTCACCCACAAGAACGACGTTCGTGGACGGCAAGTTGGCAAGGGTCGCTATGATGCCGGTCAAACGGTCATGAGCATCCATTTCCGAATCCGTCATTCCCATGGTGGNNCTCCNGCGCCCACATCATTTCATCATGTCGTGGAGGACCGTTGCCACGTGAGCGTTCAAGGATGNCCCGAACGGTCCAAGTTCCGTGCGTANGGTGGTGAGCAGGGCCTCTTCGTCGTCCGTGATCACGCCGTCGGTGAGGGCCATTTCCAGGCACGACAGGAACACGGCTTCGGAACCGTCCAGTTTGGCCGTGTCCGGCGATGTGATGTCCTGGCTTTGCTCGGTGATCAGATGGAGGTCATCAGGTGAACAACCGAGCAAACGCGCTGCGAGTTGGAGGGGAAACGCGTTCGCTTCTTTCCCTTCCTGCAGGTGTTCTCGAGCACCTGACGTGTGGAGGTCACCAATTCGACCCGNATCNACCAGATCCAGCACTTTCTCTGGACCATTCAGTGTGTTCGTGGTGGTGTTTTGGAGTGCCCCTCGGAGNCGCTGGATTTCTTTCTGACCCNTCGCAGAGANCACGTACACACGGAGGCGTTGGCGATGGCCATCGACGCGCTTGAGTTCGAGCGCGATCCACCCTTCTCCCACCAAACGGCGAAGAGCGCGTGGAACGTGTTTCCGCTGAATGCCGATGGCGGTTGAAATTCCCGCTTGGGTTTGATGTTCGGGCGAAGAACCGCGACCTGCAGGGTCCACGTGGTGGAGGTGCAAGAGCAACCGATCGAGCACTGGAAGGCCTTCGACGGTATCTCCCATGCTTGCAAGGCTCCTTGCTGGCATAGGAATCTTCCTCCGTTTCGTCTATGTGGGTGGGCCGTCAGGCGTGAACATGGCGGGTCGTGACCTTCGACCACGCCCCCGTCCACAACGACCGCTCGGGAACCGCCCTGAGGGCCCACGTGACCGTTGGGCTCCTCCCGTGCCGCACGAAGGAGGCTGGGTCGTCCCCGCGAAACTCGGCCAGCGCTTGTACGAAAAGAGCAAGCTGGGCCGGCTCGACGGCGACGGCAATGTCGTTCTGTCCTCAGAGGAGGTGCTGTTTTGCCATTGGAACCGCCACGTTTCCTTGCCATCGGAGGCGTGGCTGGAAGAGGAACTGGAGGGTGATCCAAACCTGCTTCAGCGTGCTGTTATTCTGGACGTGGCTCGCTCCGGGGGGGAGGTCCTCGTCATCAACGGCCAGGACACACCTCGCTGGGGCCTTCGATGGTCACGTCATGCAAAGCCCCCTGCCCCTGCCGAAGCCGTGGCAGATTGGTCCACGGCTGCAGCGGACGTCGATTGGTCGAGCCTCCTTTCGGACGCTCATCATGACGATGCTGAAGGTCGCCTGAGTGAATGGTACATCATTGATGAGGAGTTTGATGTCACCATGTATCACGTCCACCCGGTGACCTTCTCAGGTGCCCTCACACCCTGGTCACAGCTTGAGNAACATCAACGCGACGACCTCCGCCATGCGTGGTCGGTCAAAGTCCCATGCGGTGATGGNTACCGGCTCCCNATGATCGAAGGCTCTTGGCCTTGGACCCAAGTGGGAACCACCCATGCCTCCGGCCGACAGCTCAACGCCGAGGAATCCGCGATCATGGCCCACTTGGTCGAGGGGACTGCCCTCACGCCCATTTCAGCAAAAGCCCAACGCCTCATGGACGCGGGTGTGATGCTTCGACCCGGCTTCAAGTACGGCTGNCGATGGCGGGCTTANGACAACGANATTGATGTTGCTCATGCTCCATGGTTGGTCCAAACCGAAGANCAGCGGCCNNATCGNTGGCAAGAGGTCTGCCTTGCCGTNCGACTTGCCGAGGGCGTCAACAAAATCTGGGTGACGGAGGTCAANGGTCAATGGTTGGCGGTTCGACGTGCACTNCCCGGTCGACCTGCNCANCCTCGTCATGCGCGTCGAGCGGACGGCCCCACGGATCCATCCTGACGTCGGACGTCGGCGTCTGGTTCACGGGTGCTGGAGACGCAGCGGTCTTCGCACCCATGTTCCGCGGCCAAAGCAAGGACAATCCGACCAGCATGAAACACAAACCGAGCGCGANTTCAGGCTGGCGGATTTGGTCCAAGCCGCTGCTCTCTTCCTCAGCCGTGAGGGTCACTGGAATGACGGTACGTTCACCGTCCAGATCAACCAAATGGACCTCGCCACGCACCAGCATTCCATCTTCGAGCAAGCCCGAAGGGTCGATGTCGAGGACCAAGGTCACGAGATCTTGGTCCAGCGTGACACGAGATGGTGCATCTGCCACGCGGGACAGTGGGCCTTCGATGAGGACGGTATACGTGGAGGATCCGTGCCCGCTGCTCAGCAGGTCAATCGACACGGTGTCTTTGTCGTTGACGGCGATCGAACCCTCGTGTGTATTTCCTTCAGGTCTTCGATTGAGNACCGTCACAGGAATGTCAAGGTCCATGTCGGTGCCACCGCACGTCAACGTCCCGGACAAGCGATCCACGACGTCACCTGTCAAGGACGATTGCGGTTCCAATTCAACGCGATGTTCACCTTCATCAAGCAACGTCGAAGGGAAGGTGACGATGCCACCGAGATCCATTCGAAGCGAGCCCTGCAGCGTGCATGGTGCATCCATGTTGTTGAGGGTGATGAACAGCCCCTCGTTCGCAGTGACGCGAAGTCCGTACGCGGGCACATCGAGCGAGAGACCCTGCCCACAATGAGGAGCGCTAAACGCAACGGCCGTGCCGTTCCCGTCCGTTCCTTGCACAATTTCTGCCGTCCAAGGGACCTTGAGGCCTCGGTGGTCGCGAACCTCCACGCCTTCTGCTCCGAAGGTGTCACCGAGTTGGAAAGCGTCTCCAGCACTCCCGTCGTCCTGTCCGTTGAGCAAACCGTCATCGCCGTCGGCTTCGATGACCTTGAGCCAAGGTCGACCGGGGTCCACGTTGACCTCGTTTTCTTCCGGGTCTCCAGCAGCTTCGTCGAGCAAGGTCACGAGGACCCCTTGTCCCGGTAACCTGTCGTCGTAGGTGTTGCCACCTTTGAGTTCGATGAACACACGTTGTTCCTTTGTGAGGTCAATTCGAAGCACGTTGCCACCCTCATGCCGGGGTGAAAGATCCAGCGTCGGCCCCAGGCATGCACCCTCGCGTTGGACNGGGAAGTCGAGGTCCACGTTCACGCTGGTGTCGAGGCCAATGCGCTCCATGGAGGCGGCCGTTGGCAAGGCGGGCCAGACGCCCGCGCCGTTCCAGTTTCCTGACGCCATGATGTCCCAATCNCCGACGCCTTGCCACGTACCGGACCAAGCCGGGTCATGAACAGGATACAGATCGATGGCTCCGAGCTGGTGGAGCATTTCATGCAGGATGGTGCCCGTGGCTCCTGTTCCGCCTCGAAGGGTGGCCATGGCATAGTGTGCAACCNGAACATCGGAAGCGACGTCCANGGGCTCCANCAGGTGGGTGAAATGGGACCAGATACGATCGGGACCTCCTGCNCCGCTCTCTTGGCCGCGGCTGGTGTGAAGCACGAGCAGGCGGTCCACGGTGCCGTCGTCGTCCAAATCATGCGCGTGCCAATCCACNTCNTCCTCGATTGNGGAGATGACTTCANCGACCAACAGGCTTGGCATGAACGTGCCATCAGCGGCAAAGTCCCTGCCTGCGGCGCTGTCCACTCCATAGTGTGTTGAAGGAGAATTTGCACGAACCGCCACGGGTACGACNGTGAAATTNACGCTTCCGTCTCCGGCCATCAGGCNGAGGTAATCTGTGATGTCGCCTTCCACCAACGTGGACGCTTCTTCCACGCCCAGACCTGTTGACTGGGTCGTGGCATCATCGAAATCGACGACCACCACCAACCAGTGNTCCTTGCCTTGCTGCCACGGCAGGACGGGCTCTTCCTGACCATTTTGAGGCTCTGGGGTCCAGCGNTTGAACCAGCCGTNGCTCTGCGTCAGCGCTGCTCCGCCCNCTAAAAGGNCGAGCGCGACGAGGACCGTCAGCATCCGTTGCACGGGTCAAGGTCCCTCGCATGAGGTTTCAATGCTCCTTTACCGCGGGTCACGCTGCAACCAAAGCTGGTCTGGATGCAGGGTTGCCGGTCGCGGGCCACAGACGATGTCCCGATCGAGGCCTTCCAGGCAGGCCTTTGTTCGCTGACGTGCCGCAGATTCCGACCATGGATCGACCAAAGCGGCCAAAGCAAGATCGCGTTGGGCGGTCATCGTAGCAGGCTCAATGCTTGGCCTCCGATGTTCGATGGAGCGTAGNTCCAATCCACGCAAAGAGGCTCCAGTGGAATGGANGGCTTCCTTGAATTTCAGCGGCAGAGGCTCAGTCGAGCAACCCACAATGAGCACATCCGACGCTCGCCCATCCTGTATCCGTTCGAGCAAGGACGTCCGCTCCTGATACCGCACGCACAATCCCCGTGCAACGTGGTGGCCGAGGCTGGCCTCGGGTGGATGTGTTGGTGTNCCAAATGCTCCCTCGCACGCGCAATCCACGACGAGGAGCCGACGCCGTGCTCCTTCTCCATCGAGCACCGTCGGCAGCCCACGCGGAGGAGTGGTCCTCCAAGGGAGAAGAGGCAATTCCAACACGACGGCGCTCGCGATGGCCAACGGCCATCGGAGGTCGTGCGTCGTGGTCCATGTTGAGGTCACGATCAACAACACCACCGGCAGCGACACACGCCAGCGCCATGCGGTGACCCTCTCACGGTCCAAACGACCGAGAAGACCCGCCCCGAGACCTGCTCCGGCGGTTGCTCCCAACAAGGCCAGAATCCACATGATGGCCAGGGTCAATTCGACCAGGGTGACGGAATCGAGAGCAAGCACGAGGCCCGTCGCGTCAACCGTCGTCATCGCGTGTTCGTACAGCCAAGGCGCTCCACTCCAGCCGAACCACAAGGCAATGNACACGCCGAGCGTCGATGTGGCCACCATCCCNTTGCGCAGCCGTTTTCGCTCCATGGGAAGCAGGCCCGGTGAGGCGAAGGTCACCGATTGATGCACCACAAGTGGGATGCTCAGCACGGTCGCACNCACAATCGCCATGGTCCATCGTAGTCCAATCCACGCTCCAGGCTCAAACACGACCATGCAATCCTCGCATGGCGAGAGTTCACCGAGCCACCACATCAACAACGCATCTGTGCGAAGGGAAAGGGCTGCAGTAAAGCCGACGATGACGATCAAAACGAGAGCAACCCTGGCGGAGAATTCCTCCAAATGACCGACGATGCTGACATCGCGGTCGGATTCCAGCCGAAGGTCGGCCACTTGGCGTCACCTTCAGACGAGGTCCTTGGTCACAGCGTCGGCCCGTGCTTGCACAATCGTCCTGTAGACGCCATACGCGGCCCAGAGGGTCAGCATTCCAAGCAGGAGTGCGTAGCCCCACGGTTGGTTGCTGTCGACAGCCCATGCGAATCCAAGTCCCAGGCCTGCAGCGAGGAGGCCTCGGCGGATGCCTTGTGGGACGGCCAGACGGCGGTCTAGATGCTTCGGACCACCGCCGAAACGGCGCTCGTAGAATTCACCTTGAACGACAGCGCCAACGATGAAGATGGAAAGGGTGGCCCAGTAGTACACGTTGCCGTTTTCAAAGAAGGATTCCGCGAGTTTCGCTTGTTCCGCTGCTTCGATGGCCTCTGGGTCTTCTTCTGCCACGAAGAGGCTCTCGTAATCACCGACGCTGATGGTTCGGAGATCACGGTCGTTGACGTCGTCGTCGACGGTTGATCCGGGCTCACTGATCATGAAGGACAAGACGTTCCAGGCGTCATTGGCATTTGGCGCCCCGTTCCCGTCGACGGCGTTGCCTACCAGTTGGAACCGGACCGGTCCGATGTCCTCGGGGGGGGCCGTCCACGTG
>NZMM01000057.1 GCA_002694585.1 Methanobacteriota archaeon | reverse complement strand
GGTGTCTTCGACCACGCGAGAGCCGTTCTCCCTGCCCCAGTCAAGGGTCACGACAGGCTCCTCATCACCGAAACCGGCGGGAACCACGACGAAGTAAAAGCGGAACTTCTGAGAGGACTTGTCGGCGCCGTCCGTGACGATCAGTTCGATGCGGATTTCCGCCTGCTGTTCGCCGAAGGCGTCGATGGTCACGTTTCGGAAGGTGTAGGTCCACTCACCCTGACTGGCCGCGTTTTCGGTGTACACGCCCTTCGGTGATCGGAATTCGCCGTATGGCTCGTCGTTGTACACGGTCCACTCGTACTCCGTGATTCCGGTTCCGCTAAGCGCGTCCGGGTCAAAGGACGCCCCTGCGTCGAAATCAATGGAGGTCTCGCCGTTCTCGTCAAGGGTAAGCCGGTATTGCTCCCACTCGCCCTCAACGTTTGGAATGACCTTGGTTCCGGTCAATTCCAATTGCTCGGCATAATCCCGGTCTTCGGTCACCACGATGGCGGAAGCGTTCGGGTTGTCTTCGTCTGCCTCAAGGTCGTTGGTCTGAAGCACCACCTGAATGGTACGGGCGTGTCCCTCATCGTCGTGGAGCATCAGGGTCACGGTCCACTCGGCACCCGTGCGGCATCCGGTCACCTCAGAGATGTCTGCTTGGCAGAAGGTCGCGGTGGGGTTGGTGTCCGTGCTGTAGCTCACGCCGCTGGCCATCGCACTGCCGTCCCATGCGGTTGGGCCGTCCATGATCCAGTCTGCGGTCAGCGGTTCAGTGGTCGCAGTGGTGAAGCCGAAGGTGAGCTCGGCATCGCTCTTCATGTAGCGCAACTTGTAGTCGTTCGTGGAAGGGTCCGTTTCCGGAACATCGCCGTTGATGGTCAAGTCAAGCCCATTCCCTCGGGTTCCGAAGCCGTTTGGATAGGCCGTCACGTCGTAGGCAAGCATGTTGCCCAGCAGCGGGAAGGTCGTGCTGTCTGCGCGGGCAGACACCGTGGCGACGTCCATGGTCGTCACGATCATTCCGCCCTTTGCGGATGAACCATAGGAGCACACACCAAGGATGGTCTCGGTCAGTTGGACCGTTTCCTCTTGCGTGCGCAGGAGGCTCTGGAAGGAGCCACCGGCCTCCATGAAGCCACCGCCACCCGGGCCGCAGCGGGCAGGCACGGTGTCAGCATCGGCTTGAATCGTGCTCACGACCGCCGTGGCGACGGTCGTGTCGGCATCGAAGCCCTGGAAGTTGGTGCTGTCGACGTTGTCAAGGATCGGGTGGAAGGGGTCCGCGATGTCAAGGTCCGCGTAGCGGATTTTCGTGGTGTCCGTGGCCCGGCTTTGAATGTTCAAATCGAGCGGAAGCCGCGGGTCCGTGGTGCCAATGGCGTACACTTGGTCGCCATGAGGAGCCATGTGGGCCTGAATGGTCCCGCCCGCGTCCATGAAGTTCTCGAGCGTGTCTTTGTTGTCGCCGAGCTTCTCGTAGTAACCCAAACCACCTGCTCCGATGTCCTTGGCAGCGAAGGCCGTCTGCCACGGCAGGACGACCTTGTTGTACTTCAGGATCCACGTCGTGGTCAGGTAGTCGTTCCAGTCGTCAATCTCGTACTGGGTGTAGGACATGCCCAACAAAGCAAGATCCTGCTTGATGGTCGAGGTACGCGTGGTGCTCTCGCTGAGGATGGCGACATCGACCAAGTCGGCAAAGGTGGCGTGGAAGTAGCGCACGTTGCCGCTGGATTCTCCGGTAGCCGCAATCGTTGCGCTATAGCTGATGTTGTACGTTCGACCGTCCTGATACCCGGTCCAGCCAGCGAAGGTCAGGTCCGTGCGCTCCTGCGGTTCGAGCGTGATGGGGTTGCTCGTGGTCCCGTAGGTGGTCGTGTGGGCCATGGTGGGATTTGCCGGGTCGGTGATGTCTTCGACGTTCATGGTGAAGACGTACTCACCCGTGAGCACCCCGTTGATGGCCGAAAGGCTCCAGTCGTGGGTAACCGCGCTGTCGGTCGGAAGCACGCAGGCCAAGACCTGATCGTCGAGGCAGGCGAGGGTGCTCGGCTTGGACAGAGAAATGTCCACCGATTCAACGTTGAAAATCACGCGAGCCTGGTTGTTGGACGTCTCGACCTCGTCAGCACCAAACCAAGCCGTTCCTTGGGTGGTGTTGTCAAAGATGGTCTCGGCTTGGATCATGTAGACGCCGGCGGTGAAGTCGTGGCTTGCGACCAAGGTCTGTGCCACGTCTTCAGCGTCCACGCCCGTTCGCGACACGGTGTACTCGTTGTCCAAGGTGAAGGTGAATTCCTGCAAAGAGATGTTGTTGAACGCGATGCCCTTGAAACCGTCGTTGATGCCGTTGCGACCGTCGTCGTCCGAGCGGAACACGAAGTCGATCTGAACCGTGCTTCCAGCCAAGGAAATGCACTCTCGTTGTCCGAGGTTAATGCCTGAAGTGGTGTTGGTGACGATCAGGTGCGTCAAGTCGATCGAGCGAGATGAGACTAAGTCGTCGGAGTTGAAGAACACGTTGTAGTTGCCACCGGTGCCATCGTTGCGGGCGGCGTCGCCGGTAAACTTGATCTCGTCGTAGTTGATGACCTGTGCTTCAGTGCCGTTGATGAAGCCGTCACCGTTCACGTCGGTGCCGCAGGTGCCGTCTTCGTCGTAGTCGTTCCACTGACCGAGCAGGTTGGCCTTGAAATCGGTGCCGTCCTTGTTGTAGCGGAACTCGATGGACGCCGTGTCGCTTGGATCGTTGTTGCCTTGCGAGTCGGTGGTGAAGAAGGTGTCCGCGTAGTACTCGAAGTTGAGCGCAACGAAGTCACCGGTCATGGACGTCATGTCAACGTCCGGGATGGTCATCGTCTCGTTCCATTCTTCGCCGTATCCGTCGGTGGCGGTGTCGCATGGGTGGCCGAACCAGTAGGCAGCTTCGCCAAAGATGGCCTCATTGCAGGTAGCCTCGGTGTAGATGGCCCCGTTCGGGTTGCCGTCGTGGGAGAAGCGGTAGCCTTGGCTCGTGGTCTCGAAGGATTCCTCACAGACCTGACTTGGCGTGCCGCAGTAAACGTCAGAGGGCAAGGCAGAGAAGACCGAGGCCTTGACGTCGAAATCCACCTCGGTGTTGCCCCAGTTGTTTGTGGTGATCACGATGTCGAAGGTGTCCTCAGCATAAAGGGCCCCAGCGCGGAAGTTTTCGATGCCTTCCACGGCAGGGTCATACACATTGAACGGCGTGAGGTAACCCACCAATTCGTCGTTCAGTTCTTGTTCATCCCACGCGTTGTTGGACAGGACCGCTGACACACGGTAGGTGGTGTCGTTCACCAGATTCGCGGTGATCGAGGTGGTGTATTCCTCACCGGGCGCGAGCGGGTTGGCCGCCAAATCAATCGTGGCTTGGGATTGCTGTGGGTTCGGAAGGAAGGCCGTGTTTTGCTTGTAGATGGTCAAATTGTCCACGGCGAAGCCGTCGTAGCCCTGCCAGTTCTGCTCGTCATCGTCGGCAGTGGAACCTTCGAAGCCCGTGCTGAAGCGGAAGCGGATGTCCACGGTCTCACCGGCCCACGGCGAGAGGTCAAATTCGCCGAGATCGTCCGCAGTGAAATTTTGCCAGCCATAGTACGTGCTGAAGAAGTACGAGCCGTAATAGAAGCGCGACTCGGCAGCCCCACCGTTGAGTTGTTTGAACAAACGCTCGTTGTCAAATCCACCCCAGAAGGAATCTCCGGAGCCACAGGCGCCGGTGAACAAGGCCTCAGAGGGGCAACCGATGGTGCTCCATCCGGTTTCATCGCTGCCAACTTCAACGATCGCCAAGTCGTCCCACACGTCGTTGACGACGAAGCCGTTGGTGTCTGCGCTACCAAGGGCCCCGTAGCCGAGGTGCTTGAACAACTCAACGCTCATGAAGGCCCGATCGGAGCTGGTGAGGTCCACGTTTTCGAGGACCATCGCGTCGTCCCAGTTCTTGCCGTATCCGGTCCACAGGTCGCCGCTGCTGTTGGTCACGGCTTCACCGGCCCACATGAAGTTCCCTTGGTTCAGGTAGTTGGACGAGATGTTCGCACCGTTGTTGCCGTTGGGGTTGCCCGTGGCGCCAACAGAGCTGTTCGTCTGCAGGTGCCAGTGGGTGTAGCCGTCCACGTACTCTTCATACGCCCACGTGCAGCCCGTGCCACATCCAGAGGCATCCTCAGGACTGTCCCAGTCATTGGCGTAAACCGTGGTGTTCGAGGACGCTGCCTCGTCAACGATCTTCAGCTCGACGTCCACGGTGGCGGAACCGGTGTTGAGGGTGTCCATGCCGGTGTTCGTCACGGTGACGTTGATCTGACGGCTGCCTTCTCCGGCCACGCCAAACCAGCGGTCAACCGGGTCGACCGAAAGACCGGTCACGGCCAGATCTTTGTTGTCCATCTCAACGACCGTGATGGTGTCGTACTGTCCTTCCCAACCGAAGTTGTCCACCCAGTTGCCGAAGTTGTAGGAAGTGTGTCCAACCGCGATGTCCGGTGCGGACTGCGCGTCGCCGGCCAGCTGACCGACAGCCGCCATGTTGGGTCGACGGCCGCTTTCATAGGAGAGCGGGTTCGTGTGCTGGTTCGCACCAGAAGAAAGGGTCACTTGGACGGTGCTCGGGTAGTTCAGGTAGAACGCGCTGGTCGTACCGCCCGCCGAGTCCGTCGAGTCTTGCTGGAACGCAACGGTGGGGTTGACGAAATCGGGGTGGCCATCGCCGTTCAGGTCGGCCACGGTCAGGTCATAGGAGATGTACGGACCGAAGTACGCAATCTGAGGCGTGCCCCAGTTCCCCTGAGACGTGGACACNGNGTAGGTGATGTTNCGNACGTTNCCGTCGGTCATGGCGATGACGTCNGTNGTGCCGTCGTCGTCAAGGTCGGCAATGTCGAGGCCNCCGAACACGGTGNNCATCTGGATGATGGTGGCAGTTGCGGGTAGGGCAGTTGGGAAGCGGTCGATGGGTTGAGTGGAGCATCCGTATTCNANAATNGTGACNTTGTCGCTGTTGCCTGGGCTCACCGTGTTGCCGGTGGCNTAGTCCACACCCTCGCTGCGCAGGAGGAAGATGTCGTCGTCCACGCAGGTGCNNAGCCCNTTCGGCTCTGTCTCACCATAATCGCCNACTTCGAACTCGCGGTAGCTGTAGGTGCTTGCTGGACCAAGATCGGTCTTTTCGCCACAATTGCCCGCGCTGGCCGTGCTGCTTGGCACGGTTTCTGCACAGGTGACAGGGCCCTTGTAGACCTGCAAGTATTGGGTGGTGATGTCCGGGTACAGGCCGAGGATGGCCACGTCGTCCGTGCCGTCANCGTCGAAGTCACCGACCTCGATGTCCCAGGCGTAGAAGTGGGTGTAACGCGCGCCGATGCTGAAGCTGCGGCCGCCGTCGTTTTCGATGATGGTNAGGTTACCGGGCTCGCTGGCCGGATTGCCGGCGTCGTCCTGCTTGAANGGNTTGTTGCGCTGGTANATNGCGATGTCNAGGTCNGAGTCGCCGTTGAATTCGCCAACTTCGATGAACTGGACGTTTGAAAACTCGTCCCAGTCGGCGTTTCGGCTGGTNTTNCCCGTGACCCANACGTCCGTTCGGTCCCAGAAGTTGCCGTTTCCGTCGTTCCACAGGATGGAGATCGTGTGTGAGCCGTCCGTGGCAATGGCAAGGTCGTTGTGACCGTCGCCGTCGAGGTCACCGATGGCNATGTCTTGTGGGTCGCGCCCGGCGGNGTAGGTTCGGGCCATCGATGCACCGGCTGGCGCAGCAAAGGCGGTCATCAGGGAAGTCGTGAACAGCGCGACGAGCATCAGGCTCAGGGCGCGCTTTCGGCGGTCGGTCTTGGTCATCATCAACACCACTCGTTATACGGAGCCTCGGTTCAGACTTAATGCCTTTGCAATCTCGGGCGAGAATGACGGGACGGCTACGCCCCGCAGTGGCCCGATTGTAAGGAAATTATCACGCCTTCAACCACGAGGGAGATGGACCCCATCCAGTGCCCTGACCGCCGTGAACTTTCACCAGTTTACCTGCAGCAAACAGCGAGTCGAGCCAGACTTCGAGGACACCGCCCGAACGGTCTCCAAGTCGCTCNCCCAACACCTCTTCGATGTCCTCGGTACGCATGGCGGTGGCGCCGTGTTCGCGCACAACGACCTCCATGAGTTCCTTCAGCCATGCCTCGGCCTGTGGGTCGANCGAGGTCGGGTCCTTGACCGGCAAGGGGCGATCGAGGCCTTCGACCACCTCCATCAATTCGATGGGATCGGGGCGCTGCATGGCCTGAAGGCCGATGCGATCGACTTCGGATTCCAGGTCGAGTTGCCCGATGGGTCGCCGAACNACCGGAATCCGTGAAGGGTCTGGTGCGGGTCCAAGGTCGGCTGGAGGCGCATCCTCATCGAGCACATCATCGTCATCGGCCAAGCCGCTCAGGTTCTGTGGACGGGATGCCCGTGCGATGGGCATGGTCCAACCGACGCCTTTGAGCTCCATGTTTTCGACGAGGTTTGAGACCCACACCGCTTCGCCCTCGATGACGACGTCGACGTCGTCCTCTTCGTGGCGGAAACGGTACCGGACGGTTCCCCGGAGGTCGGCCATAGCCTNCGCTTGAACGGGTGAGCCTTCAAGCCACCGTCAGGCGTCCTTGGCCATCTGGCGGAGGACGGTATGGAGGATGCCGCCGTTGCGGTAGTACTCCACCTCGACGGGCGTGTCGAGTCGGACGTCGACCTCAAAGGTGATCTCACCGCGCTCCGCATGGGTGGCGCTCACGGTCAGCCGCTGAAGCGGCTGCACGTCGTCGGTGATGGGGATGGAGAAGTGCTCCGTGCCGTCCAAGCCGAGCGAAGCGTGGGTCTGACCGTCCACGAAGGTCAGCGGAAGGACGCCCATGCCAACAAGGTTGGACCGATGGATGCGCTCGAAGGACGTGGCCATCACCGCCTTCACGCCGAGCAGATAGGTGCCTTTNGCCGCCCAGTCCCGGGACGAGCCGGTGCCGTACTGNGCGCCCGCNANGACNACCATCGGGCCATCGGCGTTCTGTGCGGCCTCGTAGACCGACATGACCTCACCCGTGGCGTGGTCGATGGACCACCCGCCTTCGGTGCCTGGCGCGAGTTCGTTTCGGATNCGAACGTTGGCGAAGGTTCCACGCATCATCACTTCGTGGTTGCCGCGCCGGCTNCCAAANGAGTTGAANTCNCCCTTTTCGACNCCNTGNNCTTGCAACCANCGCCCTGCAGGACCGCTCTTCAGGATCGCTCCCGCAGGAGAAATGTGGTCGGTGGTGATCGAATCACCGAGCTTGAGCAGGACGCGAGCGCTCTCGATGGGTGCGATGGGAGGTGCCTCCGGCCCAAGCCCTTGGAAAAAGGTTGGCAAGCGAATGTAGGTGGAATCCTCCTGCCATGGATACAGCGGCGAGGGTTCGGAAGGAATGCCGTCCCAGCGTGGCTCATTCATCGCGTCCTTGTACCGGTCGCGGAACATCGAAGGCGTGATGGCTTTCCTGGCTTCGGCGATGTCCTCGTCCGAGGGCCACACGTCGTGCAACATCACGGGCGCGCCGTTGGTGTCGTGGCCGAGCGGTTCGGTCGCCAAATCAAGGTCCAAGGTGCCGCAGGTTGCGTACGCCACAACCAACGGTGGAGAAGCGAGGTAGGAGGCTTTGACCTTGCTGTGCACGCGCCCTTCGAAGTTCCTGTTGCCAGAAATCACCGAGCCGACCACGAGTCCGGCTTCGTCAATGGCCGCGTCGATCGCTTCGGGCAAGGGGCCAGAGTTCCCGATGCACGTGGTGCAGCCGTATCCGACCACGTTGAATCCCATGGCCGAGAGGTCTTCGTCCAAGCCGGTGGCCTCGTAATACTCCGTCACCACGCGGCTTCCCGGCGCCAAGGAGGTCTTGACCCAGGGCTTGACGCTGAGACCTCGGGCCCGGGCGTTGCGCGCCAGCAGACCCGCGGCCAACATCACGTCGGGGTTCGACGTGTTGGTGCAGGAGGTGATGGCCGCAATGACCACATCGCCGTGGTT